>CAMDFC010000008.1 GCA_945897185.1 Chitinophaga pinensis
TCAAAGCAACTACATCAATACAGGAGTGTACATACTTGTGGCAGAAGCCTTTCATTTGAATGGCATGAAAAAAAGATACAAGAAGGTAATCGGAATTAAACGAGTTTGATATCGAATTGAACAAGGTCTACAAACTGTGCAATTCTAGCATTGATCTCTTCCTTTGTGATTTCTTTTATACGGGTAGTGCCAAATTTCTCTACACAAAATGAAGCCATAGCAGAACCAACAATAATTGCAGCCTTCATGTTCTCAAAAGAAATATCTTTTGTACTCGCAAGATGCCCCATAAATCCTCCGGCAAATGTATCACCAGCTCCAGTTGGATCAAACACTTCTTCAAGAGGGAGTGCGGGTGCAAAAAATACTTTATCACCATGAAAAAGCAAAGCTCCATGTTCTCCTTTCTTTACAACCAGGTATTTAGGACCCATTGCAAGAATGGTTTTAGCAGCCTTTACCAAAGAATATTGTGCACTCAATTGACGCGCTTCACTATCATTAACCATCAACACATCTACATCTTTGAGCAAGTTCTCCAAATCTGCCATGGCCGTTTCCATCCAGAAATTCATGGTATCCATCACCACCAATTTGGGCCTATTGTGCATTTGCTTGAGTACGCTGTGTTGTATGGCAGGAACACCGTTGCCAAGCATTACAAATTCGCAATCTTGGTAACTGTCTGGTACAATAGGATTGAAGTTTGCCAAAACATTGAGTTGGGTGTCTAGCGTATCACGCTCGTTCATGTCCATATGGTAGCGACCCGACCAAAAAAACGACTTTTCGTCTTTTTTTATTTGTACCCCTTCTAAAATAACCCCTCTCGCAGCCAAATCATCCAACTCTTGTTGAGGAAAATCACCACCCACTACTGAGATTTGCTTGATGGGAGTTACAAAGTTAGAGGCACTATAAGCAATATAGGTTGCTGCACCTCCAATGATGCGATCGCTTTTTCCGAAAGGCGTTTCAATGGCATCAAAGGCCATCGTTCCAACAACAAGCAGTGACATAGTATTTGGTTTGTGTGGCGCGAAGATAACCAGAAAAATTAAACGACATCAAATAGAAAAATATCAATATTGTACAAATAATAGTCAATTTAGTCAGTGTTTCCCTTAAAAACTCTAAGTACATTTATACAAGCTTAATTTATTAAAATCAACATCATGAATATGCAGCCTACTATGCAGCCGACCATGGCGAACCAGAACCACAAAGACATACCTGGTAATCCTTCTACAGCCACCAGCAGTCAGCTTAAATTAAACGACCGCTCAAATGGAGAACCGTTGAGTGTATTAAGCGAAGAAGATTGGCAGTTCTGGATTAACAATGGATATGTGGTAATCAAACAAGCTGTACCTAGAGAACAGGCTTTGAAGACTGCAGCGTTTCTTTGGGAGTTTGAAGAAAAAGATCCTAATGAAAAAGAAACCTGGTATGCACCAGCAAGAGCTGAAATCAAGATGAAAGAACTGACAAACAGCGGTATGGTTGAGGTATACAATCACCAGTATTTATGGGACAATAGACAGATGCCCAAGGTGCATGATGCTTTTTCTGATGTATGGGGTACTAAAAAACTATGGGTGACCATCGATAGGGCAAATTTAAATTTCCCTATGCGTGAGGGATTTGAATTCAAAGGATTTATTCATTGGGATTATGATCCTGATACAAAGCCGCAAAATGTTCAAGGCGTATTGGCTTTAGCAGATCAGACAGATGAAAATATGGGAGGATTTCAATGTATTCCACAATTGATGCGTGATTACGATACCTGGAAACTAACGCAACCCGAAGACCGTAATCATTTTAAACCTGATGTTAAAGGGTATGAAGACAAGTTCATTAAAGTAAAACTTGAAGCAGGTGATCTGTTGATATTTAACAGCCTTCTACCACATGGCATCAGACCAAATCTTTCAGTAGATAAAGTGCGAATTGCACAGTATGTATCTATGATGCCTGTCCAAGAAAACGATGAAGTTCAACGCCAATGGCGCATCAATTCTTGGCGTGATCGTATTGCACCTGAGGGTTATGCATTTCCGGGCGACCCAAGAAACTGGGAGAAGATAAAATACGAAACTGCAAAGCTGAGTGAATTGGGTGAAAAATTATTGGGGCTTACCTCATGGTAACTGAGGAAAGGAATCAACTATACACAACGCTTAACAATGGCATGCAAATGCCTTTGTTGGGTTTGGGTACTTACAATATGTTTGGAGAAGTGGTGACCAATGCCGTACAAACAGCTTTGGAGACAGGGTATCGTTTGATTGATGGAGCGCAAATGTATCATAATGAAAAAGAGGTGGGCGAGGGAATTAGAAGAAGTGGCATACCAAGAACTGAAATTTTCATCACTACAAAAATTGATAATTGCAACCAGGGCTATGATGAAACCCTTCAGTCGTATGAAAAAAGTTTGAAGGACCTTGGTTTAGAGAAGGTTGATTTGTTGTTGATTCATTGGCCCATCAAAGGAAAAAGAGAAAGCACCTGGAAAGCTTTGGAAAAACTATACGCCAATAAGCAAGTGGGTGCGATTGGTACAGGAAATTTTCTGACGCCATTTATGCATGAGTTAAAAAATTACAGCAACTATACACCAGTCGTAAACCAAATTGAGTTTAGTCCCTTTTTAAACCCCAATGAAGATCTAGACTATTGCCGGCAACATCAAATTTGCCTACAAGCATATACACCATTGATGCGTGGACAAAAACATGACAACCCAAGCCTAGTTGCTATTGCAAAAAACCACCAACGCACACCTGCACAAATTATTCTGCGCTGGGCAGTACAACAAGGGATTTCAACAATACCTAAATCAGGAAATTCCACAAGAATAAAAGAGAACTTTGATATCTTCAACTTTGAACTGTCTCCAATGGATCTACAAATTTTGAATACCTTAAATGAAAATTTTAGAATAGTAGATAACCCAATGGATATGTTTTAATCAACGCCTACAAATCGTAAAAAATAAATCATGAAAAATATAATTTTACTGCTCGTGTTGTTCAGCTTTCATTTTGCAAATGGACAAGACAAATCAAAAGAAGGACCATTACAACATGTAGTGATTTTTAAATTTAAAGAAACGAGTTCCAAAAATTCAGTCGATTCTGTTGTGAATGCCTTTGTGGGTTTGAAAGATAAAATATCTGTAATCAAGAAACTTGAGTGGGGTTTGAATGATAGTCCGGAAAACTGGCACCAGGGATTCACACATTGTTTTATCCTGACCTTCAATAACAAATACGATAGAGATACTGTTTATCAAAAACACCAAGCACACCTCGATTTTCAAAAGATTTTAGGTCCGCATATGGACAAAGTATTTGTAGTAGATTATAAGGCTGAACGTTAAAAGCCAAGTTCGGTTAACGGCTGATCTGGTTTTGCATAAGAGAAACGTTGCAGTGCAGTTGCTTCGCCATATCCATCTAACCCTAGACTTACAACTGACTGTGCTTTTACAAGATCAATAAATCCATCTTCTCCAACATAGGATGGCTCTACGAAAGCATGAATCATTTTTCCTACTACCAAGAAAGTATTGTTGTGTTTAATGGAGACAACTTCAACCAATTCCATGGCATATTGAACCATGCTTTCCTTTACAAAAGGTGCTTTAAAATCAATTTTGATTTCTGGTGTTAAACCAACCATTTCAAATTCACTAACACCTTCTGGGTATTTGGCACTGGTTTGGTGTGCTTTATCTATATATTCTGGGGAAATATGATTGATCGTATAAAATAAGTTTTGCTCAATATTAGCTAAGGTATGAGGAGCTGCTTCTCGGGGCCTGTTGATGAACCCAATCAGGGTAGGATCTGCACCTAGATGCACAATATTGCTAAATATAGCCAGGTTGAATTCCCCACTTTTATGTGTAGTCCCAATTAAACTAACTGGCTTGAAACCACTTAAGGAATTCACAAAATTTGCTCTATAAAAACGCGACCAGCCCTGAATTTCTTCTAAAGAGTAATGTTTCACAATTCATTTAACATGAGAGGAATTAAAAAGTTGCAATTTTGAGTACAATAATCCCCCCCTAAAAACGTTTTGAATATACATAAAAGTAAATCCAATCTTATCTGCACTATTCGCATCATTGTTAGCTTGAGCAGATGCAAAATATTTGAATGAATCAACGCTTTTAAATGGTTAAAATGGGATCTTAGAATGGTTAATCCGACCCGGTCTTTCTAGGCTGGGTCTCTTTTTTTAAAACCACAATGCCACAAACTGACATAGAAAGCCCAAAAGAAATCCAGTGATGATATCGAACCATTGGTGGTCTGAGACAATTTTTCTGGCCGTGACTACCAATCCAGCAACCAAGATTGCAACCATAAAGGGAATACCCGAATACAGCGTTCCGTCTACCAAGGTGAGTGCCATGAGTCCAATTATACCTCCTACACCAATACCATGCATACTAATTTTATAATAATTGTTCAATACCAAAGCAACTGATGAAGCAAAAAACATTCCTCTACACATGTAAACGATTACACGAGGTGTTTCAGGTTGATTTTTGAAAACATAGTATGTCCAGAAGAAAAATGTAATACTTGCTAAATAAGGCACAATTCTTTCCTTTTGTGTTTTGAGTAACACTGATTTATTAAACCCCAACGCCCTGAGCAAGGCCACTACGAGTAAGGGGAAAAAAACATTGTTGTTGATGACGGCAAGCAACTTCAGCATTTTTCCCTTTTCAGAAAAACCCACAAAATACAAGGGATGAACAAAAATTAAATAGGCGGCCATTATTACCCCAACAAATAGGGGATGAAAGACAAAAGAAATCAATTTTGCCAAACTACGTATCCACAAGGGGTATTTCAAGTCTTCTGAAACCATTACCATATTTAAAGTTCTTTGCGTAGTCTTGCCACGGGTACGTTTAACAATTCTCGGTATTTGGCTACCGTTCTTCTGGCAATATTATACCCTTTGGCTTGAAGCATTTCTGTTAAAGCATCATCGCTGTGGGGATTTCGCTTGTCCTCGTTGTCGATCATTCCTTGTAAAATATTCTTTACTTCCAAAGTAGATACCTCTTCACCGCTTTCGGTACTAAGTGCTTCACTGAAAAAATACTTCAGTCGAAAACTTCCAAATTCGGTTTGGACAAATTTGCTGTTTGCAACGCGACTGATTGTTGAAATATCAAGACCTGTTTTTTCTGCAATGTCTTTCAAAATCATCGGACGCATAGCAGTTGCATCTCCAGAAAGAAAAAAGTTTTTCTGGTGATTAATGATGGCTTGCATGGTAATGATCAAGGTATGTTGCCTTTGTTTAATAGCGTCAATAAACCATTTTGCAGCATCAATCTTTTGCTTGATAAAGGTTACTGCATCTTTTTGACGCTTATCAGACTTGCTGCCTTTTTCATAATCCCGCAACATATCCCTGTAATCATCGCTCACTCTTAAATCTGGGGCATTTTTTTGGTTTAAGGTAAGTTCAGGCTCACCATTGTTGTTGTAAACCAAAAAATCCGGGACGATGTATTGTTCTGCCTTGTTGATTGAACCAGCTTGACCACCTGGTTTTGGGCTCAACCTTCTAATTTCCGCAATTGCTTCTTTCAATTGGTCTTCCGTAATTTCCAAAGATTTAATAATCTTATCAAAATGACGTTTTGTGAATTCATCAAAATGAAATTCAATGATGCGTAATGCATGTTTGATTGCAGCGAGACTACTGTGTAAACTTTTTCTCCTGAGTTGTATCAGCAAGCATTCCTGTACATCACGAGCTGCAATACCCGCAGGGTCAAAATGTTGAATTTGTAAAATAACTCCTTCAACCTGCCCGCTATCCACCACTACATTCTGCTTAAAAGCAAGATCGTCTACAATTGAATTTGTATCTCTTCTCAAATAGCCGTCGTCGTCAATACTGCCAATAATTTGTTCTGCAATTTTTGATTCAGTATCTCCCAAATTAAGGAGACCCAACTGTTCCGTTAACAACTCATGAAGAGAGTTTGTAGTTGGATGAGGAATGGCACCACTCACTTGTAGCTCCGGTACTTGATCTTCTTTTAATTTATACTCAGCAATATCATCTTCGTCGCCATAATCCTCATAAACTTCATCTTCCCCTTCAGCGGCATCCAAATTAGCATCTTCTACATCTTGGTCATCGCTATCCACTGGGTCTTTTTCATCGGCCTCATTTTCACCCAATTCCAATGCGGGATTTTCCTCTATTTCCTCTTTTATTCTCTCATCCAGCAATAGTGTTGGCACCTGCAACAATTTCATCAACTGAATTTGTTGCGGCGATAGTTTTTGTTGCAGACGCTGTTGTAATCCTTGGTATAATGCCATCTTTGCTAATATTCCTTGTTGGAATTACTTAATACGCTGTAAATTTACGAACAAAAGAGCGAGCATTGAAAGCATTCATCATCTTGTTGGGAATTTTGACTACCGGTTTTGTTAATGGACAAGATAAAACAAAGGTTGTAAAGCCATTTGTAGTCATTGTAACACGCTATGATTTGGATTCAAACAAAACAAAAAAGATTATTCAACCCGACTATGCAAGTAAAAATCAGGGATTTATTTGCAGACAGGAATGGCTTTTTGAAAAGAAAACAGGATTGCCATTGCGCGTAAGGTTGGGATCGCTGGACTATGTAAATAAGCTAGAAGGAAAATAATGGATTAGGATTTTTTCCCTTGAAGGTTCGAAGTAAATCTAATAGTTCATTCAATTTTTCCAACTCACTATTTGACAATTTAGAAGTAATTGAATTCATTACATCTGATTTATTATCTAGCTTTTCTAATAGCTTTTTTCCTTCGCTGGTAATATATACATCAACCAAGCGCTTGTCTGTTGCACAGGTTTTCTTATCCACCAAGCCCTTTGCAAGCAACCGGTCTACAATGCGACTGGTATCGCTCATCTTATCAAGCATACGTTCCCGAATACTAAGTGTAGAAAGTGGCATAGGATCACTTCCCCTCAAGATGCGTAAAATATTAAACTGCTGCATCGTGATGCTTTCCTCCGCAAGAATCTCTTTTATGCGTTCAGTTACCCAACTGTGGGTATACATCAAATTGATCATTGCCTTTTGTGCTTCACTTTGAAAATGCTGCTGGTTGATATCTTTTTCAATTCCCATAATTCAAAATCAGAGGGGGGTTTTTGAGAGATCTACAAATTCGTGAGCATAGATTTTTATCAGGATAATTACATAGCTAAAGACCAATGGACCAAAAATGAAACCCATGAAGCCAAAAAGTTGTAACCCTACGATAACGCCAAAAACAGTAACCAACGGATGCACATTTCCAATCTTCTTCATCAATGACACCCTTGCTAAATAATCAACATTTCCGGTAACAACAAGGCTGTAAATCAATAGTCCCGTTGCTGGCGTACTCAATCCTTGAGAATACAAATAAATGACCAAGGGTACCCAAATCAACATGGTGCCAACAATGGGAAAGAAAGCAAAAATACCTGTTAGGAAGCCCCACATCAACGCATCATCCAATCCAAAAATAAGATAGCCCAAGCATGCTGCTAACCCTTGTACAATTGATATCAATGGTATCCCAATGGCATTGGCCTTTACCATGTGCTTGGTTTCCTGCGCAAGAGCCGCTATATTTTCTTGGTGCAACGGTATAAATTCCTTTACTGTTTTTTCCATTTCCCTGCCACCAGTTAACATGAAAAAAAGTACAAAAAACATAACCAACATATTGCCAAGAATGGTTGCCGAACTATTTAAAAAAGTAGGTATAAAATTGGCCAGGTTGGATTCCAATGAACTCATGTTTTTCTCAGACAATAATTCTTCGCCAGTGAATTGTTTTAATTTGTCTGAAAGCGCTTGAATTCCTACTTTGAGTTCATCAGCATGGCTAAAAACATTGGTTATTTTTGGCGATACAAGTACAACTGTATAATAAAGTGGTGAAGCAATTACCAACAAAAAAATCAAAATAAAAGATAGTGCAGTCAAGGCGGGTTTCCATCCCCTATTTTCAGTGAGCTTAAAATAGCGTTCTCTCCCCAAAATATAAAAAGTAAGCGCACCCATCAAGCCAGGTAAAAAAACATACAGCTCTTTGATAATTAAAAATCCGAAGAAGCTAATTACCAATAGCAATACCACCTGTCTTATCCTGTTGTTGAATTGAGTCATGTTTTAATATTTACTGCCAAATGCTTATCCCTTCACTACAGTTAGAGCAAATATCAATGTTTTTTCTGCTCTTCATCAATTCTTTCCTGAATTGATGGTAGTTTTTACCATCCCATATTTGATGCATTTCTGCTTTTCCCAAATCACCCATTTGGTGCTGTGCGTCTTTGTCGAAACAACAAGGCAACACCTTTCCATCCCAGGTAATTACGTTGCTGTGCCACATCTTCCAACAATGGTTCTCCATTTTATTTTTGGACTGAACACTTCCATTTGCTCCTGTTGTATACCTACTATACCTTTCATTTTGAGGAATGAGCTGATTGGGGTCGTTTTTAAAATCATAAACCTGAGCAGTTTTGAACCATACCTCATCCACCCCAATCTCTTTGGCCATTCTTTTTATTGATTCAATTTCCCTCTCATTATGACGAACCACCAAGAATTGAAAAACAACAAAAGGTGTTTTACTCTTTATAGCGGCTCTGTAGCTGAGTACCCGCTTTGTTCCGGCAATCACTTTATCCAATTCACCACCCACTCGGTACTTTTGATAAGAATCCTGGTTGGCTCCATCGAGGGAGATGATTAAACGATCCAAACCACTTTCCACGGTCTTTTTGGCATTTTCTTCATTCAAAAAATGGGCATTGGTGGAAGTGGCCGTGTATATCCCTAAATGAGCGGCATACCCAACCATGTCTAGAAACCCTTTGTGCAAATAAGGTTCGCCTTGAAAATAAAAGCTCAGGTAAATCAGCTGATCCTTTAAGGCATCAATATACTGCTTGAAAACCGCCACTTCAATCCTACCTGTTGGGCGTGTAAATGATTTTAAGCCACTCGGACATTCCGGACAAGACAAATTACAGGCAGTGGTGGGTTCAACGGAAATAGCAAGAGGCATGCCCAACATCAATGGCTTTCCAATGAGCCTACTCAATCCATAAGAAATAAATACCTTGATGGCATTCACGCATTTGGCCAAGCTGAGCTTGGCTATGAAATTGGTTGCATCATTGATTTTTTGACGGTGCATGTTGGTAAAATTAACCAAACTGTGTTTTGGTTGTCTATAAACTTAATTTTCTAAGCCAAGAACCAAATTTGCTTCTTCTTGTTTAAGATGCATGGACCCAGTAGTAAGGGAATTTATGCAACGCATCATGTGGTCGCTTTCAGCTGCTTTATTTTGGCTGATGATCAATGCTGTAGCCGGACTGAAATTCGAATTGGCCATTTTTGATGGAAATCACAAAATTGGCACAGCCCTTTTTTATATATGGTTAACCATTAGCTCCTTCTTTTTATACAGACTTTTCAAGAAGCTCTGGAAAAACCACCTATAAACGATATTGGCTACTGTTTGGTATCAAGAATAATTGGCGTTCCTTTAGAAGGCATTATAATAATTTTGGCATTCGCTGATTTTGCCAATTCTTTCATTGCTTGTATTTGCTCATATTGTAATTGCTTATCACTTAAACTTTCATTGATGATGCGCTGATAATCAGCAATACCTTGCGCTTCCACCCTTTTCCGTTCAGCCTCTTGCTTTTCTTTTTGAAGTACGAACTGCATTTTTTGCGCCTCTTGTTCTGCATTGATTTTTTGCTCAATGGTGGTTTTAACAGAAGCCGGTAGTGTGATGTTTCTTACGAGTAAATTCTCAAGAATCAAACCGCGTTGTTTGAAATCCACCTCAATGGTTTTAAAAATTCGAGATTGAAATTCATCACGTTTGGTAGAATACAAAGAAATTGCATCATAATAAACAGAGTTATCCCTTATCCTGGTTCTTGTAATTGGACGAACTATTTTCTCCTCAAAATTAATTCCAATATCAGTAATCAATTTAGGAGCTTCAGTGGGATTAACACGGTAGAGTACAGAAAGATCAATGGTCACTTCCAATCCATCTGCAGTAAGTACTTTAATGGCATCATCACCAGATTTGGTTCCTTCATCGTGCACGCCACTCATGGTATAATTAAGTGTGCGTATATCAATAACAGTGACATCCATCATTGGATTGATAAAATTCAATCCACTGTTAAGTGTTTCCGTTTGTACTTTACCAAATAAGGTTTTAACACCTACATAGCCTGCATCCACCTGTCTAACGCTTGATGTAAACAAACCAAGAACAGTAAATACAATACCTGCGATACGCAACGGCTTAACAAGACGTGCTATTTTAAAATCTGCCTTCACCAAAGAAGAACCAATAAGAAATAGCAAAACACCCAAAATAATAAGAAACATATAGAAAGTTTTAAAGTAGACTTGTGAAATGACCAAATGGTTGCTTTACTAGCTACTGTGATCAGCAATGATCACCCATTCACCCTTTATTTTCTCAAAGGTAAGGGTATAATAGCCGCCTACATCACCAGCGGTTCTTTTAAGAAACCATTTCCCTACAACCAGGTAGTGTTTCTTTCCCAGTTTCTTGAGGTGTAAAATATCAAATCTCAATTCGCCCATGCGGTCTGCTCCGGCGTAATTTCTTTTGTAACTGCTAAGTGTAGCATTAAAACCATAAGTAACGCCAGACTTTCCAATATACATCAAAGAGTCACTTTCTATATACCCTTTCATGAACCCATCAAAATCTCCCTTGTTCCAGGCTTTTGTCTGTTTATCTAATAGTGATAAAATTTTACGTTCTTCTTTTGGTTGAGAAAAAACAAAACAAGGAAGTAGAAGAAAAAGAATGATTGTTTTCATGTGTTATGCCCAGGCCCTGTCGCCTTTTTTATATGGAACACAACCTTCGTATTTACCCGGGATAGCCACATAGCGCAAAGCTTGTGTAGCGCCTATTTCAGACGTGAAATAGCCCAATAAAGTAAGCTGCCTCAACATGCCAAAATAATGGTTGGGATCTCCTTCTTTTTTACCCTCATTGTATACCTTCAATTCTTTGTTGATTTCATTGAGTAATGCCGTCCTCTCCTCAGCTGTAATCTCCATGAAGGTTTTGCTGTATTTGGATTTACATTGGGTGTCTAACTTAACCAGCCCCTCGCTAAATATTTGTTGGTCTTTTTGGTCGTAGCAATCCGCAACCATTACCTGCATGAATTCGCCCACCTTAGCTGCTTTGGCACCAGGCGTAGAAGTTGTAGGGATGATGGTTTCCGCAACTTCATCTAGAAATGCTATTTGATCTTTAGAAAGACTGAAAGCAGCAGCTCCTTTATCAGCAGATTTACATCCTTGTAAGAAAGCAGCACCTCCAATTACAGTCCCACCAAAAATCAAGGCTACCCTTTCCAATGCGTTGCGTCTGTTCATATGGATGTTTTATGAATTTAAAAATACAAAAGAATCACCAAAAAATACAAATGGTGTAACTTGCAAGAGATGTCAATTTTTGATATAAGTCTACCAAAATCGATTGCCAAGGCCCTGAGGCTTACCACCAACACCCCGGCAAGTCAACAACGCAACATCCTAAAAAAGTTGTTGAAGAAGGCGTTGCATACCCAATTTGGCGCTCACTATGGCTTTGGTAGTATTTTAAACAGCAATCACCTGGAAACTGAATTTAAAAATCAGGTGCCTTGTTTCGACTACAATACAATTTATACTTCTTGGTGGAACCAATCCCTGGAAGGAAAGCCGGATGTATGCTGGCCTGGAAAAGTAAAGTACTTCGCCTTGAGCTCAGGCACTTCGGAGGCTGCGAGCAAATACATACCCATTACCAATGAATTGATGCGTGGCAACAAGATCATCATGATCAAGCAATTGCTTTCCTTGCGTTCCTACGAGAACATTCCCTGGAAATCAGTCGGCAAAGGTTACCTGATGTTGGGCGGTAGCACAGAATTACAACAGGGCCCCGGCTATTTTGCTGGAGACCTTAGCGGCATCACGGCTAAAAGAGCCCCGATTTGGTTTGCTCCTTTTTATAAACCGGGAAAAAAAATTGCTAAGACAAAAGATTGGAACGAAAAATTAGAGGCCATCGTAGAGCAGGCTCCTAACTGGGACATTGGCTTTTTGGTAGGAGTACCCGCTTGGATTCAAATGTGTATGGAGATGGTTATTCAACGGTATAACCTCAAAAACATTCATGAAATATGGCCCAACCTCGCCTTTTTTTGTCATGGTGGTGTTGCCTTTGAGCCCTACAAAAAGAGCTTTGAAAAACTATTAGGCAAGCCGCTCACCTACATTGAAACTTACCTTGCTTCGGAAGGATTCATCGCCTATCAAGACAGACAACACCCCGATGGCATGCGTCTTGTTTTGAATGAACATATCTATTTTGAATTTGTGCCTTTTGATGAACAAAATTTTGATAGTGCCGGAAATTTAGTGCCCAATCTCATTTCACTTCGCATTGATGAAATTCAAGAGGGAAAAGATTATGCTATCTTGATGAGTACCTCCGCAGGTGCCTGGCGCTACCTCATAGGAGACACCATTAAGTTTGTAAATAAAGAAAGATCTGAGATTATCATAACCGGAAGAACCAAGCATTTCTTGAGTCTAGCTGGCGAACACCTAAGTGTAGACAACATGAACAAGGCCATACAAACAGCTTCGGAAAAACTAAATATATCAATTGCTGAATTTACAGTAGCCGGTTTGCCTGTAGATGGCTTTTTTGGCCACCAATGGTATATTGGAACGGACGACAAGATCGATACCGTTGTTTTAAAAGAAAAAATTGACGAAACACTGAAGGAAATCAATGATGATTATGCGGTTGAGCGGAAAAGCGCTTTAAAAGATGTTTTTGTACAAGTACTGCCTGAAAAAATATTCATGGATTTCATGGAGATAAAAGGTAAGGTAGGCGGACAACATAAATTCCCGCGGGTATTGAGTGGTACGCTTCTAGAAGATTGGAAGACCTTTATCAAAAACAAGGCTTAATCTAATTTATGCTGGAATCCATTATCAAAGGTTTTGGTTTAGGTATGATTCTTGCTATTTCAGTAGGACCAGTCATTTTTACCATTTTAAAGCAAAGCCTAAACAATGGACAAAAAGGGGGCTTTAGTTTTGTAGCTGGCGTTTGGTTCAGTGACATTCTCTTGGTATTTATTAGCAATATGTTTTCAACCTTGGTGATGAGCGCACTGGCCTTCAAATCCACCATTGGTTTTCTTGGCGCAGCCTTTGTTATTTCATTAGGTATTTATTCCCTCTTTTTCAAGAAGGTCTATTTTGGAGAAGATAAAAATGTTGTGCTTATTGAGTTTGGCAAGAAAGCAATTACCAAAGCTTTTATGTCTGGATTTCTCATCAACACCCTTAATCCAAGCGTTTTGCTTTTCTGGCTCATCAACGCTACCGCATTTGCCGCAAGTAATACCGTAACTGAAAGAATTGTAATTTTCAGCGTATGTTTGGGTGTAAATATTTTAGCAGATATTTTTAAAGTAGTGCTTGCTGCAAAAGTGCGTCACAACCTAACACCACATAACATCAATATCATCAATAAAATTTCGGGTACAATTTTAATACTGTTTGGACTTGCCATTATTTACGGTATTCAATTCTTAAAAAACTAAGCCATGAAAAACTTTATTCAGCACTGCTTAATGCTATTGGTATTGGGCGTTTTTTCAAAGCAGACTTTTGCGCAGGGCTCAGACATGGTAGTACTTAGAAAAGGGCCAGAAAAAACATTAAAGACTTATATCGCTGGCTCTCAAATACATTTTATCAGTATTGCAGGAAATGAAGTGGAAGGATCAATCAAAAAAATTGAGCGTGACAGTATTTTCGTACATACCTACGACTCAAGAGCTGCATATACCATGTGGGGCACCAGTTTTTGGGATACTGTTTCTGTAGGTTTATCTCACTACCATATTTCTGAAATTAGAGATATCGTTAAACCTAAATCTGGTTTTGGGTTTGTTAAAAACGGCTATTTGTTTATGGTAGCCGGTATATCTTATGCCATACTGCATGTTGTGAATGCACCTATTTTAGACCAGCCTATCTTACCCGGTCAATTGGCTATAGCTGGAGGTATTACTGCAACGGGTATTGTTTTAAATAGAATCCACAAGAGCACGGTAAGGTTGGGTAAAAAATACCATTTGCAATATATTTCCTTAAATTAATTGCGCTTGTTACGGTTTATAAAAAAAGTATTCATCGGTTTTTTTCTTTTTCACCTTTTTTATTTGGTGATTTTAAAATTCGTAGATCCTCCAATCACCATCACACAGTTGAGTAGTATTTTTAATGGAAATGGATTTAACAGAAATCAGGTATCGCTAAAAGACATTTCTGTTCATGGCAGACTGGCTGTGATTGCATCGGAAGACCAGCTGTTTCCAGACCACAACGGATTTGATATAAAAAGTATTAAAAAAGCCCTTGCCTATAATAAGAAAAAACCTGGAAGGGTTAGAGGAGCATCCACTATTAGTCAGCAAGTTGCCAAAAACGTTTTCCTTTGGCAAGGCCGAAGCTGGATAAGAAAAGGATTAGAAGTCTATTTCACATTCATGATTGAAATAATCTGGGGTAAAAAAAGAATCCTTGAAGTCTACCTTAATGAAGCAGAAATGGGCAAAGGTATATTCGGCATTGAAGCTGCATCTAAAAAATACTTCAACCACCGAGCGTCAAAATTGACAAAGTCGGAAGCCGCTATGATTGCGGCCTCACTTCCAAATCCGATTCGTTTTACTGTGAAACCACAATCGCGATATGTTGTTAGAAAATACCCTTGGGTAATGCGACAAATGAATAATCTCGGAGCTGATCCAGATGTTCAAGAAATCATTAACGTGGGTCGTTCAACAAAGTAAAAACACTGCTGTTGATGGTTGCCTCTGTATAACTGCCTTGTAAACCCCAACGTGCTTGGTATTGTTTTTCATTGAGTTGTGGGAGTTTAACTTGAATAGGTTCATCGGTTTTAGTTGACAACCGTTTACCAGTTGGTATTACAATGGGCTTCTCTTTGTTGTTTCGGTAAACAACCAATACAATTTCTGGTTGATGTGCAATTGCGTTATCCAATACTTTTTGTGAAGGTGCAGTTGCATGAAGTACTGCTTCGATATTATTTTCTTTTATTGTAATTTTTGAAGTTGGTTGATGTAAAATTATTTGTGAAAAAGATTGAAAATGTTCATCAAAGCCGATGGACAGCATTCTGTTTCCTGTGTTCAACGTATCTGGAAGTGCCGCTGTTCCTAGTGATCCAACGAGCAGCAGTTTTCTATTTTGTAATGATTCTTCAATAGGCCAGAAATTATAATTACTTCTTCTATATAAAAATGTATTAAGTGAAAATGAAGTATCGCCCGTGTAAAACCAATATTTAGATGCGCGTTGGTATGAATTGGTAAATACTACGGGCAGTCCGCCTGCCTTTTCTTTAATGCCCATTGCCCAGGCTTTGTTATTATGGAATTCATCCTTTGGTAGGTTTTCGATGAAAGGTTCATCAATGATCATAAACAACCTAACCACCAGTACCAATAGCAAAGAAACTGGTAATAGTCTGTATACCCATTTGGTGAGCACCTTACTCATTTCAATGTAATGATAGGAAAGCACCAATAAAGGAACCAGCAGAGGGATTGTCCAGTTGGCCTCTGTCCTGCTCCTAAATGAAGAAATCAAAAACAGCAGATACACAAAGACCAGCGACCATTTCATTGCCCTTTGGGTTTGATCGCTTGGCTTCTGTTTTAATGCACCCCAAATTACCAATCCACCAACTAAGGGACCAGCAATGAGCAATTGTCCAAATACATAATCCGTGGTAAAAGAAATTGAATAGGGAGGAGACAGGCGCTCAAATAAATGATAGTTTAAAGAAGGCAAACCGTGTTGCAATTGCCAAAGTACGTGTGGCATAAATAGGGCGATAGCAGCTACAATAACCAGCCAAGTAAGCGGCTGTTTTAAGAGTTTCCAATTTGAACTTAGTGTTGCCAATACAAGTAATAACCCATGGTATTTGCTGTAGAGCAACAAGGCAACAACAATGGCCAAATAGACTGCAGTGATCCATGAGCTTTTCGTGGTATAGTTTCGGTAAGCCAAGAAAAACAAGGCTGTAAAAAACAAGAGCGGGATATCGGGCACTGCAATAATTCCTCCAATTTGAAGGACCACCATATTGAGGACAAGCGCATAAAAAAGTTTCTGGTCTTTCGGTTGGGTTAGCTTTTCAATCAAAAAAATTGAGGCTGTCCCCATCAACACCACAAGTAATCGAACCCCTAATTCACCAGCAAAAACAAGCGTACCCAGTTTGATCATTAGTGCAATCATGGGCGGATGATCAAAATATCCCCAGTCCATAAACTTGGCATACACCCAATAATAAGCTTCATCATCAAAAAGTTCTGTCCCAGCCGCTTGTAATAAGGAAATCAAAAACCAAATTGAGTAAAATAATTGTCGCGTTGATGCTGTCCTTTTCATGTATACATCAAGGTTTAAGCAATGTATTTATCCATTTCACAGTGCCGTCAATTCTATCTGGATACAGCCCATTTACCTCAAACCATGGAGTGCCCTGGTTAACCAAGAGGTCTTTATAATGGTGATACAATGTTTCGCGTGTAACCAAATCAGGATATTCACGCAGTTCGTCCTTCACCCAAGGTAGATCTGGTTTACACAGTAAATAACCATCGTATGTTCTCTGTACAATTTCTTCCAAAATCATGGGATGGCATTTCCCAAATACAAATTCACACCAAACTTTCATCACATACATATCGGTATCAAGAAACAAAATAGGTCGACCTTCTTTTTTTTCTTGTTCATGCAATGCGATACAAGCATTTGTTGCTTCTTCTTCCAATTGCAACTGCCCCTTTGCGATGGTAAACAAATCACCATAGGAATATTTCTTTCCATGCGCAAGCATGTATTCACGTGCATACTCTTTGCACCAATTGGTTGAAAAAATTTTTGCAAGATCACTGCAAAGTGTACTCTTTCCTGTGGATTCAGGACCAATGGCCACAATTTTGATTACATCCTTTTTACACCAATTGCGCATTTGCTTTGTTTTTCCATTCTTTCAAACCAAAAATGGCCAATACCAACAAAATAAAATAATACAAAGAAGTAGGTGCGAAGCCCTTCACATAATAAAGTGGCATGGAAGCAATATTGGTAATGATCCACCAAATCCAACTTTCTACTTTTTTTCTTGTCATCAACCACATCCCTGTCAAAGCCGAAGCAGAGGCGAAAGCATCTGCCCAGGGAATTGCATCTGGTGCAAAGGCGTTTTTGATGTATACAAGACAAAAATAAATGATGGTAAACAGCAAAAAGAAAAACAAGATTTGCTCCACCCATTCTTTTTTCGTAGAAAATTTAATCTGTACAATTTTCTTTTTTTCTTGGTCACGCCTCAACCAATTCCACCATCCATAAAAACTCATAATGGTATAATACAAATTGACTGCAGCCTCACCATACAGATCTCCTTTAAAACTCAAGTAAACATATAGAATGGTTCCAACCAGACCAGTTGGATAGACCCAAATAAGCGCTTTTTTTGAAAACCAAACCGATACAATTCCAGAAAGGATGGCTATCCATTCAAGATAGTTAATCAAAACCATGCTGCAAAAGTCCTAAGTAAAATCTAGATTGCCTAAAATGAGTGAAATCCTCCTCCAAGAACCGAGGTCTCAATAAGCTTTAGGTCTAAAAAAGGCGTTATTCTGCTTCTGCAACTACCTCTGTTACTTCAGGAATCATACGTTTCATCATACCTTCAATACCCGATTTAAGGGTAATCATGGAAGAGGGACAACCACTGCAACTTCCCTGGAGCATAAGGGTTACAACACCATCTTCAAATTTCTTGAACTGGATTGCGCCGCCATCCATTTCAACTGCAGGCTTTACGTAGTTTTCAAGTAATTCTTTGATGCGTTTAACCACATCTCCATCTTCCGATAAAACAATATTTCCATCAGCAGCTTTTGAAGCAGGAAGCTCGTCTTCGTTTACAATAACCTTCCCATCTTCTAAATAATCCTTTAAAAACTGACGAATAGATGGTTTTACATCATCCCAATCTGTTTCTGATGTTTTGGTAAGGGTTACAAAATTACTCGCTATGAATACACTCTTTACAAATGGAAAACTAAACAATTCCAATGCCAAAGGAGATGGTTTTGCCGAATCAATATCCTGAAAATCAACGCTCTTGCCAGGATACAACAACTTGTTTGCAACAAACTTCATCGTCTCCGGATTAGGTGTCATCTCTGTATAAATACTAACGGTAATATTGCCTGTCTTGATCATAAACTGTAATTGAAATACAAAATTAGCAAGAACTATCTTAAGTTCTATCTTTTTAATACCCTTCACTATGGATTTTAATCCTTAGAAACAAGATTTTCCCAATATCGGAAAACAAGGTGAAACCAGAGAAAATAGCTTTAACCGCCTTTCATTATGGTAAGTTAAAGCTATATGGTACTTAAGAATAGGTTAGAAACGACTGAGAATCTTGGAAATAAATTATAGGAATGTTATTGCCAAGGTCACTTATACTAATAAAAAGAACAAAAAGTGACCTGTGACAAAGCAAATATCAACAAAAGAGCATTACCAAAATGAAGGTCCGGGAATTTTTTGGTCGCCTTATTGGTAACATAATTTATTAGTGAAAGACCATCTTATGTAACTGATTAATAATTAAAACATATAAGTGAAATACTTAATTGTTTAAATCCACAACCAAAAATGGTGTTTTTCCCATTTTGGTCTTTCACCTAGAGTAGATATTGCATGTGCATGCGAGTCAAGGTCTTACTACTTCTATTACTACTTGTTGGAGAGTCTATTGGACAAACATCAATAGCTCCGCCTATTATTCAGCGTTTATTTAGCGAGAATAGAGGTGTAATTATAAAATCTTACGCAACTAAGAACCTAACTGAACTGAAAGACTTATCCTATAACTTTAATTATGCGGGGCAAGAAATCACCAAGACAAGAGAAGGCGTTTTTCTTAACCCCTTAGGAACCGGAAGAATTTATAAACTAGCGCTAGCAAAAGATAGCTTGATTTGGACAAGAATTGATTCAACCCTATATACTGGCTATAATTTTGGCTCACTGTTTTTTTCGATAGATACCATCCTTTTCTCTTTTGGCGGACAAGGATTATTCAACCACAACGGCAACTTGAGGTATTATAATGAAGAAAGCAAGGAATGGGATGCATTCAATTTGTCGCAAAGCCTAATGTGGCTGTCAAAAAATGGTTTATTTCAAAAGGTTGATACCGCCAAAAAACAGCTATTCATAGAAGCATGGCCACAGCATCAGGATCAGGCACTGAAAACAAAGGTAATCCAGGATCTGGAAAAAAGCCTCTGGAAACTAGATATTCAAACAGGAGAATGGACCAAGATTGGTTTTATCATCAAGGAGCGTATGCATATTATGGCTGAAACACCTTTTGGTACTTTCCTAAACTTTAACCAGATAGTTGACTTAGATAAAAACAAAGTCTATACTTTAAGAAAATCAATTGTCAATAAGATTTTGACCGTATTAGGCACATCTTCTAAGCCTAAAGAGCTAGCATATTCATATTGTATCGACTCTACTTTAATTGTTGGAAGCTTAGATGGCTTTATCGATTCAGTTATGATTAGTAGAACTGATTTAATTGATACTGGTGAGGTATTTTATACGCCTATTGAAAAAGAGTTTCCGATAAAGGAAAGAGAAGTTTTAATTGGACTTGTATTTATGTTTGGGGCTATAAGCTTAATCTTGTTTTTTAAGAATAAAAACAATGGAAGAAATCAACCTCCAGTATTTATAACCGGCATTAACCAATCAGAAGATATACAAGAAGAAAAAAGCGATAAAGAAAACCGAGTTGTGTTTAGATCCGGAAAGCTAATCGATCTGCTCAATGAAAGAGAAAAAACACTTTTATCATTCATCTATGAACACTCATTAGATGAAAGATTAACAACGATTGAGGAGATTAACAAAGTAATTGGAGCTGCACAAAGAAACCCCGAAGTACAAAAGAGACTTAGAAGTGATTTGATTGGGGCAATCAACGATAAACTTAAAATTATTGCTGAAAGTAAATACAACGTAATTGACAAGCAAAGATCAGAGTTTGATAAACGTAGTTTTGAATACTTTATCCGAACAGAACACATGAAATTGGTGCAAAAGGTATTAGGTTAAAAAGGCTAAAATAACACTTGCTCAACCTTTTGAATGATCATTGCTGGGGTTATTTGTTGCATACAAGCATGATCGCCACGCCAACACTTCTTGTTGCCAAAAACCGAGCAGGGCCTACACGATAAACTTACTTGTACTGCTTGCAAAGGGTCTTGCCCCAATCCATAAAATCCCGCATGTTGGTGTGTTGGTCCCCATACAGAAACTACAGGCACATTCACCAAACTTCCTAAATGCATATTGGCAGAATCCATCGTAACCATAACCTGCATTGTAGACATCAATTCCAATTCATCTTTTAAGCCTAATTGATGATTGAACGGAACGGCATGCTTAAATGCATCTTCCCATTCTTTGATAAACGCCATTTCAACGGGACCACCTCCAAAAAAATAAAGGGTATATTTTTCGGAATCAAAATGTCGTATCACATCAATAAAACGATCCAAGGGATACATCTTTGGGATATGTTTGGCAAATGGCGCAAAGCCAATGTTGATTTTTGATTGTTCATCACATTTAACTGGACTAATTGTTTCTTGCAGCAATCCCTTCTTAGCAAATGCTTTAAATCCAAGCACATTGAAAACACCAATATACCTTTCTGTACTGTGCTTTAGTGGTCGGTAGATTTTATTTTCTTTTCTTACTAAAGCAAACTTTTCAAAACGACCTTTATCGATGACTGCTGTCGTTTTTTTGCTCATGCGAAACAACAAGCGCAATACATGTGAACGTAATACTCCATGAAGATCTGCAACAAGATCAAACTGATGTGATTTTTTTAGCTGCTGAAATAAGCGATATATGCCGATTAAACCCTTGTGCTTATTTTTTAAATCTGCGCCTACAAATACCAAACGATCGATGTTTTGAAACAAATCCGCCATTCGCGCATCAGATAACATTATTATTTCTGTTCGGGGGTGAGCTGATAAAAATGCTTTAACGACAGGAACCGTCATCACCACATCACCAAGAGCAGAAAACCTTATGACTAAAATACATTGCTTAGAATCGATCATGATTGTTTTTGTGCAAGATGATACAAGACCGGGTTCAATGAAGGATCATTATACATTTTCATTTGACGATAAACCTTCATTTTTTTTCTACCTGCTTCAATATCCATTAGCAACTCATCTATCGATGTAGAAAGGTCTACTTGCTGGTCAAGCAAAACACTCAGCTTTACTTTGCATTTTTGTCGGTGTGTTTCATCGGCCTCTTGCCTAGTCACTTCTTCCTGCATATGCCACATCTTCAATTCCAAAATTGATAGCCGATCGATTGCCCAAGCGGGACTTTCCGAATTTATTTTTGCATCTATTGCCGGTACAACTTCCTTGTACTTTTCTAAAAAATAATCATCAATCTTCTCAACAAGATCGGTACGTTCCTGATTGGATTTATCGATCCTTCTCTTCAAAGCAATTCCTTCTAATGGATTTATGTTTGGATCTCTAACAATATCTTCCAAATGCCATTGAACAGTATCAATATGGTTCTTTAGGTACAATAAATATTCAAATGAGTTAGCCTCATAGGGATTAGCAATGGGACGATCTACATGATGATGTACATGATAATCCCTCACACATTGTTGAAATACTGTTATACAAATCTTGCTGATATTCATGATTGCAAAGTTACACAATCAACTTCTATCGTAATGCTTTCTTGAATTTTATCAAGACGGTAATTGTGAGCGCCAATATAAATGATGAAGCAATTGCGGCTGTATATCCCACCACAGGTGCACTCTTAAGCTGGCTGCTATAGATACCAAAAAATGCCCATGCCAACACAAAACCATAGGCAGGCTCCTTTTTAACTCCCACTAGGATAATACCAAGCAACACTGCAATAATGATTAATAAAATACTCCAAGTTGTTGCTGCAAATGGCTCTCCCTGCCAACCGATTCCAACAAACAATGCAGTGAAATTGGCGATGGTAGCCACTGATATCCAACCCAGGTAAACGACAAAAGGATGGTAGATCCAAAAACGATAGAATGGACGAAGCTCAAATTTCGTTTTATTGATGGTTAGAAATAATTTAGTTAAGGTTATCAGAAAAATCAGCATGATGAACAAGGATAATCCCAAGTACAAATAATGCCAAGCAACAATCCAACCTGCATTGAGCAGACAGGTAAGTAGGAAAAGTGGACTTGCCTTTGCAATTACTTTTCGGGCTTGAGTAGGAAAAGAAGGCAGTGCAGCAAGTAAACTACAAATTACAAACCCCATCAAGAGTAAATAAATGACTCCCCAAATACTGAATGTGAATCCTGCCGGCACAAAATAATTTGGATAGAAAGCCGAAATCTCTCCCGTATTGTAACCGTTAATAGGAAGAATATTGGCCAATGCATTGAATGTTAACACCAGCGCAAAGCCAACCAGGTTCAATATTCCGTAATAAATTGCCTTCATTTTAAATATTCCCCTTTTTCAATTCCCCCATTGCATAATCGGCTGCTCTTGCTGTAAACGCCATGTAGGTAAGTGATGGGTTTTGCGTAGAAGTGGAAGTCATGCATGAACCATCAGTTACAAATACATTTTTGCAATGATGCATTTGGTTCCATTTGTTCAACATAGAAGTTTTGGGGTCGTGTCCCATTCTTACACCGCCCATTTCATGGATATCCAATCCTGGAGGTTGTTTAGAGTCGGATGTTTCGATATCATAGAAACCTGCCTTTTCAAACATGTCAACCAATTGTTCTTGGAAGTCTATTACCATTTTATCATCATTGGTATCATAATCAACACTGATACTCAACAATGGCATTCCCCATGCATCTTTTTTCTCCTTGTCTAACGTAACATAATTACTTTCTTTTGGAATGGTCTCTCCCATCATGTGAGATCCTACATACCATGGCCCAAGCTCTGATTTACCCAAATTGTTTTTCAAAGTCTCGCCAAATCCATCGGTGTTGGTATGAGAACCTCTTCCTGCAGAGAATCCAGCGGCATAGCCTCTTAAGAAATCAGTCTCTTGTTTTTCTACATTTCTAAATCTTGGAATATAACCACTGGTAGGTGATCTGCCATCAGTCGTTTTATCCAGATAACCATCGTACTTGCCACTTACACGTGAACGATAATTGTGGAAGGCCACATATTTACCCAGCGTTCCGCTATCATTACCTAAACCATTAGGGAACCTGCTTGAAATTGAATTCAATAAAATAAGATTTGAATTTAGCGCAGCTGCATTCAAGAAAATTACTTTGGCAAAATATTCTGTTGCTTTCATTGTCTTAGCATCTATCACACGCACACCAGTTGCTTTGCCTAGCTTCTCATCATAGATGATGGAATGTACAACTGAATCAGAAATCATGGTGAGGTTTCCAGTTTTCTCTGCCCATGGAAGCGTAACAGAATTGGAGCTGAAATAGCCGCCAAATGGGCATCCACGCTGACAAAGGTTTCTATTCTGGCACTGGGCCCTTCCTTGTTCTAAATGTATTTTTTGCGGGACTGTCAAATGTGCGCAACGTGCATAAACAACATGTCTATCACTATAATTCTTCTTAACAAAATCACTGAAATAATTTTCAACACAGCTCATTTCCAATGGAGGTAAAAATTCACCATCAGGCAAAATCGCAAGATTGTCGCGGTTACCAGAGATGCCTGCAAATTTTTCAACGTAGCTGTACCATGGTGCAACATCTTTATACCTTATAGGCCAATCAACAGCAAAACCATCACGAGCGGGACCTTCAAAATCATATGCACTCCATCTTTGCACTTGACGTGCCCACATCAGCGATTTACCACCTGTTTGATATCCCCTGATCCAATCAAATGGTTTCTCTTGTACGTAAGGATGCTCCGCATCTTTCACAAAGAAATGCATAGCGTCTTCTCTGAATGCATAACACTTACTAATGACAGGATTAGCATCTTTTATTTCTTGCGTAAGTTCATTTCTATGTGGGAACTCCCAAGGCATTTTATTGGTAGTAGGATAATCTTTAAGGTGCTTGACTTCTTTACCTCTTTCCAAAACAAGTGTCTTGAGCCCTTTTTCTGTAAACTCTTTTGCAGCCCAGCCACCGCTGAGTCCGGATCCTATTACGATAACGTCGAATGTATTTGTAGAAGGCATAGTTGAAATTTAGGGATTAGGGGTTAGGGAGAAGGCCTGCCTGCCGGTTTACCTGCCGAAGGCATGGTAGGCAGGGAATAGGGAGTAGGTTAGGCGGGGACGCAGCCTTGGAAACGGCCGGGTACCAACTCATACACCTGTATTTTGGTGAGGTAAAATTCAGAGCTGGTATAGGCTTGAATAGTTCTGCCTTTCACCATCCCTAAGAAATGTTTGAGTGGCGTATCCTCTTCTTTGATGGCGAGTATGGCATCCGTTATTTTTTGCTTATCATTTGCATCACAATCAACAAGCGTTTTACCTGTAGTCGATTTGCAAAGACTATTGAAGTCTTCCATACCCTTCAAGAAAGCTTGCTGCTGCTCTTTGTTAGCACAATCATCAACCATGGTTAGTACAAACAAATGCGCTGAAATGTCTTTTGCACCTGGTGTATTGGTTTTGGGAATGATGATTTCGCACAACTCAGCAAGCATGGCTTCATTTGCTGGAGAAATACTCAAGTTCTTGAGCAACATGCTCGATTTACTTCTATCACTCAAACAGGAGGGAATAATTGCCATCCCTATAGAAATGAAAGCAAGCTGTTTTAATGTATCGCGCCTAGAGTAATTGTTCATAATGATAAATCTAATTTATTTTACTGATTTGCAGTCAGCTTTTCGAAATCAATGATGTATTCTGAAATATATTGATGATTATCGGCTTCCATATATTTTATAAATAATCTTGCTTTTTTACCTAATCTCAAACAAGTTCGTCTCGCTTTGATATCTTCTTCTGTGTTCATGGGTTGCAAAGAAGGATACCAAAGCACATGTCCGGGTTTCTGTAATACCAACTGCGGCTTACTCCATTGTTGAGAATGATCAGCTGCACCCAGGTCTTTGTTTTTATTGAAAGAAATATAAACCTTATCCCCTACCCATTTTTGCCCTTCTACTCTTCCCATCATCATTACCCAGCAGTTCAAATATTCATTCCAGCTTACAGATGGTCCCCAATGAAAATTACCACCAGCTCTTGAAGCTGCACCTCCTTTGTCCTCTTTCCCAATTTGCAAAGAAGCAATTGGCTTACCAATGCCATTGTATGCGGCTGCAAACGCTTTACCATCCCATCTTTGCGCTTTTCCTTGTGGATTATCCAAGTCTTTGATTTTCAGCCTGGCTACACTGATGCAATGACCACTTGCTTCAAAAACCGAATCATAGTTGTTTGCGTCATACACACCAGGATAACCATATTCGCCATAAAACAAATACAAATATTCTCCATTGGCTACAGCTGAAGGATCTCCAACACCACCTGCAAATGTGAGAGAATTGTTGTGCGGCTTCAGAATCATTCTGGGTTGAAGGTCTTCAATAAACAATCCTTTGTTTTCCCATGAATATCCGCCGTTGATGGATTTCATTACACCAATGCGACAAACAGCGGCAACAGATTGTGGACCTGTCAAACCTTCTGGCCAAAGCGTATCAATGTAACCCTCTCCTGTTTTTGGATCGTAAGGAAGCGTTTCAGGGTAGTTTTCGTTGTGGTAAATAGCGTATAAAGTTTTACCGGTTTTATCTTCTTGCGACTGATAAACGGTTTCAAACCATACTGCACCATGTAAACCAGGTGTACCTGGAGGTGTATTGGGCGGCATTATTGGATCCGTAAATTGATCATGTGGTGTTAAAAAAACTTCGTCGGCATTTTTTCCACTTGCAAACTCAAGCTCATTAGAATAACCCCAAACAGGGTCTTCTCCATACTTGCCTGGAAATACCCTGAAAGTATCACCAATCCAGACTTCTGCCATGTTGCAATCGACAAAAGATTTGAAAACAAATTTTTCAGAAGGAATGAGTTTAAAAGAAGGCGTAAAGTCTTTTTCTTTTTGTTGGCAAGCAAAAATGGCAACCAACATGATGAACCCTAATAATTTTTTCATACAGTGCAATTTGGAAATATGAATTTAATAAAAAAGGGGCAAGAGTTTCTTGCCCCTCTATGCATTATTTGTTTAATCTACTCTTTTACAGTAGTTGTCCTAGTTGGCGCAACACGCTCCCATTCTGACCTGTTGAGCTTCTTTTGTGCTGGTGCAATTTCATCTCCATTTTCACCATTATACAAACGACCATTCTTCATTACATACTTGATGGTATTAGAATGCTTGATGTTGTCTAACGGATTTTTATCGAGGATAATCAAATCAGCCAATTTACCTGATTCAATTGATCCCAGATCTTTATCCAGACCTAATGCTTCCGCACCCTGAATGGTAGCCACTTTCAAGGCATCGTGGTTTCTCATGCCACCACTCTGCATTGCCCATAATTCCCAATGGAAGCCCAGCCCTTGTAGCTGACCATGTGAACCAATACCTGCCAATCCTCCGTATTCAACAATCGACTTCATGCTTTGTGCATGTTTTTGGAACACATGCTCTTCTGGCATAAACCAAGTTGCTCTTCTTCTTGATTTACTTGCTAATTCGTCATAAGGAGTGAAAAACTGTAGTTTCTTATCATGATATGGATTTTCATTTTCGAAATAATAGTTTTCCGCCCATGGTCCGCCATAAGACACAAGTAATGTTGGTGTAACAGCCATCTTTGCATCGGCAGTCACTTTTGTTACATCCTTATATAATGGGAAGATTGGAATAGAATGTTCGTGTCCAGGATAACCATCCAATAAATTGGTCATGTTTAATTTGAAATCCAATCCACCTTCGGTAGTCGGCATCAATTTCTGATTCTTAGCCGCATTGATGATCCACTGACGTGTCTGACGATTTCCTGTCAAGTACATTTTAATGTATTGCGTATTGTAATACTTGCTGTACTGCTTCAAGATACTTTCTGCCTGTGCTGAATCTTTTACATTGTATGACCAATAGCCAACACCTGGACCAGTTGAGTAAACACGCGGACCTTCGATCATTCCTGCTTCCACCATATCTGAATAAGTGAGTACATCTGTTGTAGCGGTCTGCGGATCACGTGTTGTTGTTACACCATAAGCCAAATTAGCAGCATAGATCCATACCTGGTTTTTGTGAATACCCCAACTTGGCCACATGTGTGAGTGAACATCTACAAAGCCTGGGACAATCGTTTTGCCAGAAACATCAATTACTTTCGCTCCTTTTGGAGCAGCAATAGATTTTGCAACCGTCTTAATTCTGTTGTTCACCACCAATACATCTCCTTTTGCAAAAACTTCATTGCCTTTCATGGTAATGATGCGAGCACCTCTCAACAAAATAACCGACTGAGGAATATCCTTTTTATAATACACCTTCACCCATGTTTCATCAGGTGTGTATTTTACATCCTCTTTTTTTGCCATCGCTTTTTTAGTAGAATCCGTTGCTGCATTCTTTGCAGTATCGGTAAGCGCTTTTAGGTCTGCCGTTTTCTTGGCCATCTTCAGACTATCCTCTAAAGCTTCTGCTTTGTTTAAATCATAGATAAAATGAGCAGCACCTAGACTATAGTGAATTTTATTTCCATCGGAAGACCATACCGGAAACTCCCCACCAATTTCTGTGAGCTTTTTAGAAGGAAACTCAGCACTACTGGCATCTGCGACAGAAATAGAAATCATTTTTCCTGTCGATGGAATTGTTACCGCATAAATATTGTTGTTCACTTTTGCAATGGCTTTTTCTCCTTTGGGTGAAAGCCATATTTCACTTGCCGGTGAAGGCGGATTATTTTCTCTTGCTTCATCATCACCTAGAGATTCAGGAATGATACAAGCATCCACTGCAGGTTTCCCTTTGTGCTGTGGGATTGAGCCATAGGTAGTAATGCCATTTATTTTAGCATGTGATTTTTGATCCGTACCATCCCATTTGATTGAAATCAATGTACCTCTTGCATTTAAGTAGATGCGCTCATCGTTAACAGAAAAATGTGGAATGTATCTACCATTCGCTTTGTCAATTACTTTTTCTTCACCACCAGTAGATGAAATCCAACACAATAAATCTTCAGAATCATCATAGCCCGGATCAAATGCATCTCTGAACTTTTGATATGGTGCTCTAACATATATGACCTTATCTCCTTTTAAAGTAAACTGCGGGGTTTGATACAATCCGTCTACTTGCGTCAATTTCTTTAATCCACTTCCATCAACATTTACAGCATACAATGCCCCACCAGCAGCATTCCAAGTTGTGAAAACAATTTGTTTGCTATCCGGACTCCATATAGGTTGTGCTTCAGTGAAATCATTTGAAGTCAAGCGTTTTGGCGTGCCATTTGGATAATCCATTACATACACACGGTTCAACACGGTAAACACCAATTGTTTTTCATTTGGAGAAGGAACAGCATCACGAATTTGAGAGGCCATCACAGCAGATGTGTCTTTGATTGGGTATTTGAAGAGCACTTCTGGACCTAATTCTAACTTGCCATCTACTTGGTAGGCAATTTCAGTATAAGCACCAGAGGTAATATCAATCTTATTGATCTTACCGCCAAATGAGGCCAACAAATGTTTGCTATCTGGTGTAAACGCCATTGCAGGAAGCACACCAGATACTGCGATAGACTCTTGATCATCACGTTGCACAGGATAAGCCAACCACTTTTCGTTGCCAGTTTTCAAATCACGTATCACCAATCCGGTTTTGTCTTCATAACGCGTACCATATACCAACCATTTTCCATCTTTGGACAATACTGGGGTAAACGCAGATCCATAGCGGGTTGTAAGGCTACTGGTGCGTGCAGTCTTTCTATCATACACACCAATTTGGTATTGAGGCAATTGTGCATTGTAGTTCCATGAACCAGTTCTAAAAGAATAGTAGATGTGTTGTCCATCTGCGCTAATCGCAGGATCGATGGTCTTTAAGGATACTGGCTCATCAATGAGTTGCGTCCCACTTCCGCCATCTTTGTGAATCATGTACAGTTTATTTACACGTCGGCCTTTGGCATAGACAATATAATTTCCATCGGGGGTCCAATCTGCGGAAGGAAAATTCTGGTTGGTCTCTTTTGTTAGTTGAACCGTATCTTTTTTCTCTGTATCGATGAACCAAAGGTTTTCGGATCCGCTTTTGTCTGATACAAAGAGAATCTTCTTTCCATCCGGACTATACCTTGGATGTTGGTCGAATGCCAATCCACGCGTAATCTGTGTGGCCTTTCCACCTTCAGCAGACATGGTGTATAAATCACCCATCATGTCGAAGATGATGGTTTTACCATCCGGACTAATATCGACGGAGGTCCATGTACCCTCTGTAGTGTTCAAATCAAACATCCTACTCGCCTTCAACGGCAGATTTTTGTAACGCGTAAATGCAGTGTCTTTTTGTGCAAAGGATTGTGAAGCTAAACTCAAACAACCCAATACGATCAAACCGATCTTTATTGATTTCATAAACAGTTTTTTGGTAGGTCTAAAATAGTGAATTTAAAATCTGCGGGAAAGAATATTGATAAACGGCGCTTACTGTTCTGTCTAAACTTATACTAAAGCACACTGCATCCCTGATAATTAATTAAATTACAGTATTAAACGATTAGCTATGCGATTTTTAACCTTCCTCTTTGTTTTCTCTTCTTTATTCGCCTTTTCTCAAAAGAAAATGGATTTATCAACCAACGACCTCCAAATTGATTGGAAACTGATTACAAATAATTTCAATGGAAAGGACCAGTATCAGTTTTCATTCACGCTGACCAACACCAGCAAAAAATCGATACTTCCTCCAAGTGGCTGGACCATCTACTACAATGCCAACAGGGAAATAGCAGATAGCAACTTAAAAGGTTCGTTGAAATCTTTCAGAATCCATGGCGATCTTTTTTACTTGAAACCTTCAGTTGGATTCAAAGGATTAAAATCAGGTGAAAGCATCACCGTAGATGGAATAGGTGATGCTTGGGCATTTAATATCTCTGACGCCCCTTCGGGATATTATTTGGTGTGGGATAATGAACCAAATAAAACGTATGCCATAAAAAAGACTACTGCAACCCCTCCTGCAGATATCAATAAATTCAAGCGATCACCCAACCAGGTGAATGACCAGGTAACTCCTGAAATGGTTTTTGAGCAAAATGCCAATATCAAAGATATCTCCACACAATCTTTACCCAAAGTATTTCCTACGCCAGTCGCTTATCAAGAAAAAGAAGGGACCAACACCATTTCTTCCGCAACTGTTATTGTATTTGATTATATTTTTTCAAAAGAGGCTGATTACCTCAAAGAAGAATTGGCATCATTTACAACCGCAACGTTTTCAAATGATCCAAATCCCATTAATACTATTCAGTTATCGGTAGACAATACGCTACCAGAGGAAGGTTATACTTTGAGTATAACAAAAAATAAAATTAAGATTAGCGCCTCAAAGGCTGTCGGCATTTTCTATGCCATTCAATCCCTCAAAAGCCTGTTGCCGCTGGATGCCTGGAAAGCAAAGCAAGTAACACTTACTGTTCCATGTGTAGAAATAACTGACAACCCAAGATTTGGGTACAGAGGTTTACATATAGATGTTGCCAGAAATTTTCAAACCAAAGAAGAGGTAAAAAGAGTGTTGAACTGGATGGCCATGTACAAGCTGAATAAACTTCATTTCCATTTTAGTGAAGATGATGCGTGGAGAATAGAGATACAAGCACTTCCAGAGCTGACGACTGTTGGTGTAAAACGAGGACATACCCTCGATAGCAAAGAAAACATGCCTGCATCTTATGGTTCTGGTGGCGACATCAATAATATTCAAAGTAGTTTTTATACACGCAATGACTATATCGACATACTCAAACATGCAAAGTCGAAATTCATTGATGTTATTCCAGAAATAGAAACACCCGGACATGCACGTGCTGCAATCAAAGCGATGGACGCGCGTTATGCTCGATTGATGAAGGAAGGCAAACCAGAAGAAGCAAGGCAGTATTTACTATCTGACCCTGATGATAAATCGGTTTACTTATCAGCACAAAATTTTCGCGATAATGTAATGTGTGTTGCGCAGCCGGGCGTTTATAATTTTGTCGCAACAGCAATTGATGCATTTGTAAGCATGCATCAGGAAGCAGGCATGCCTCTTAAGACAATCCACGTAGGTGGAGATGAAGTACCGCAAGGTGTCTGGGAGAAATCACCCATTGCCCAAAATTTACTCAGCCAATTACCCAAAGACAAATACAGACAGACAAGCGATTTGTGGGTGTACTATTGGGAAAAAGTAAATGCTATTTTAAAAGAGCGTAATCTTTATCTATCTGGATGGGAAGAAATTGGCATGCGTGAATCCAAAGTGGATGGCAACAAAGTGATGATGGTGAACCCAGAATTCGCTAATAATAATTTTCATACCTATGTATGGAATACAGTTGTGGGATGGGGTGCAGAAGATTTACCTTATCGATTAGCTAACGGAGGATATAAGGTGATACTTTGTCCGGTTTCTAATTTGTATTTTGATCTTTCTTATCAAAAGGACTTCAACGAAGTTGGTTATTACTGGGGTGGATTTGTAGATATTGATAAAGCATTTTACTTCATCCCATATGACTATCTAAAAAATACCAAAGTCGATCGTTTTGGTGTGCCTATCGATCCTGCGATTTTACAAGACAAGGACAAGCTCACCGATTATGGCAAAACAAATATTGTCGGTTTACAAGGCGAGCTCTGGAGTGAAAACATAAGAACTGCAGACGATTTGGAATACCTGGCATTCCCAAAGATGCTTGGACTAGCAGAACGGGCATGGTCGGCTGACCCAGAATGGGCCACTTCAAAAGATGCATCATTATCAGCATCACTTTATCAGCAAGCATGGAGCAGTTTTGTCAATGTAGTGGGTAAACGTGAGTTGACTAAACTCAACTATTACCAAGGTGGAGCTAACTTTAGAATTCCTACCGTAGGTGCCAAACAATTGAATGGCGTTGTACATGCGAATATTCAATTACCAGGCTTAACCATTCGCTATACAAGTGATGGAACAGCACCCTCTTTAAACAGCAAACAGTATATGCAACCCATTGCAGATAAAGGAGTGATCAAGCTTAGGGCCTTCGATAATAAGGGAAGAGGTGGAAGAACGGTTGAAATAACCAATTAGGATGGATTGAACTGCTGGAGGAGATCCATTCGCTCATGAAGAATTCTGATGACTTCAAGTTTATCTGATTTGATTCTATAAAAGATCAAATGTGATTTTACTTTCGAAGCAAAGTAGCCAATCCTCACATGTCCATAATTAATTCCGGCATACGGATGAATGCAAATAGCTTGAATTTCATTCATGATTAACTGACTATAACGGTCGGCTTGTCGCTCCAACCACCTTTCTTTGGTAAATAGCCAGATGGATTCCAGGTCTTTGGTTGCTGCTTGAGAGATCCTCCACTCCAGACTCATGCTTCTTTTTGCTTGAGTTTTTTAAAAAAAGCTTTGGCATCAAAATCATCAATCATCCCGCTTTTCTCGCCAATGGCCAATGCCTTATTCAACTCTTTTTTCTTGAGCTCTTCAGCTTCCATCAACCTGAGTGCATTGCGTAACACTTCACTCGCAGAACTATATCGACCCGATGCAATCTGCTCCTCAATGAATTGCTCAAAATGATTGCCCAGCAACATAGAGGTGTTTTTTGCCATACTTGTTCTTTCCATAAATATACCAAGTTTTGGTATTTAATCAACGGATAGGTATACAATTAATCCTCAATCTCTTTTCAAAATCGAGGAAAAAATCGCTACATATTGTTTTTCCCTCCAAGAGAAGTCTTTCTCTGCGCATGAATGAACAAATAAAGTTTCAGAATAGACAATCAAAAAAGCAATTTCATTTCAATTAACTTTGTAAATATTGCAATCCGAAAAAAGGATTGAATGATTAATCAATTTTATTCAGCCTTGAGAATATGAAACATATACTTTACTTTGCATTGATATTTTTTTGCGGTATTCTTACTTTTACCAGTTGTGAAAAATCTAAAGTAGATGAAAACAATTTGAGGATTCGTAAAAGTGTTACTGTGCTATCTGCACAAGAAAAAGCAGATTTTGTGAATGCCATTCTAAAGTTAAAAAGCACCCCGTCTCCTTACGATAACAAGTATAACTATTACGATCAGTTTGTACGTTGGCATTATCTGGCATTTTTTTGTCAGAATGGATCAGGACAAATGCAAAACAATACAATGTATCCCGCCCATATGGGTTCGGCATTTTTACCATGGCACAGAGTTTACTTAGATTTATTTGAAAAAGCGCTCAGCGATGTGAGTGGAAAGACAATTACAGTTCCTTACTGGGATTGGACTGACCCAGCAAGTGAAAGAGTTGTGTTTGCAGATGATTTCATGGGAGGAACAGGAGATCCAGCGCAAGGATATGCAGTTACAACTGGACCATTTAAAAAGGGAGCTTTCGAAGTAAAGATTTCTGATGAACTTGATATTGATTCCATATTCATCAACGTGGATACCGACCCTAATCCTGTCCCTTATCTAACCAGAAACATAAGTTTCAGTAAAGGAAATAAAATATATCTCCCCACAGAATCTGAAATCTTGAATACGTTAGGAATAACTGTTTATGACAGTGCACCTTGGGATAGTTCTGTAGATACTGTAAAGAGTTTTAGAAATTCACTGGAAGGCTGGAGAGGTACAGCAGGCAATAAATGTGGAGATAATGACCAAATGGATGTCATCGATTTGCCAACCAGAAGAAGCACACAACACAACATTATTCATGTGTATGTTGGGGGAATTTTTCCTGGCGCAGATGGTAAGTTTCACTTGGGTAGCATGACACAAAATACTTCTCCCAACGATCCTGTTTTCTGGATTCATCATTCGAATATTGATAGAATGTGGAGTTCATGGATGCAAAGACATGGACAAGTATATTTACCAAAGAGTGGTGGCCCAATGGGAACCAACCTCAATGACGTAATGCAGCCATTTTCATTTAGAAATGATGGCATCAATAAACCTTCAGCTGTTTTAAATGCAGCAGCCTTGGGATTCAAATACGATGCATTAAAATAACAGTAGCGCAATAATGTATGGAGGCAAAGATGCTGGATATATGATTTTGAAGATTTGGATCAGCAAAATGAGCGCATGTCCAACTACCCGTATCCTTGTATTCAACTTCTGAGCACGTGCGGACAATTAAAGTTTCTTTATAAAAGTTACTAGCAGGATCTAGTCAAATGAATTAACTTTACTTCTGCAACAGTCAATACCAATTGGTATTATTACAACTAACCCTGTTAACAGCTACCCATGAACAAAATTTATTTTTTTGCCCTTTGCCTTGTCGGAAGTTCTATGCTTTTGTCAAGCTGCAGAAAAACAGAACAAGAACTTACAGGAATTGTAAAGCTGCCTGGCTCCAGAATTGGGTTAGGTGTGATGGATATAGATGGTAACAAATATCCAAGTGTGGTTTTTTCTAATGGACAGGAGTGGATGAGTCAGAACCTGAGAGTAAAAAGATTTAGGGATGGCTCACCTATCCCAGATGTACAAGATGGTACGCAATGGTCGCAACTAACAACTGCTGCGCGTTACAGCTCTCATCCAAATACGCCTGCGCCTATTAATTTTTATTACGATACATTATATGGTCAGTTGTACAATTACCATGCAGTGTCCAATCCATCTAGACTTTGTCCCGCTGGCTGGCATGTTCCAACAGACAACGAATGGAAGCAACTCGAAAAAGCAATGGGTTTACAAGATCCTGAATTGGATAATTTAGGATGGAGAGGAGACCAAACACAAAATATTTCTGGAAAATTGATGGCCAATCCAGACGATTACGATTTGTTGCCTATATGGTTTCAGGGAGGTGGCACAAATTCAAGTGGATTTAATGCTGTTTCAAATGGGTGGCGTTCATCCACTGGGAGGTTTGATTCAGAGTCAGAATATTTTCAATCGTATTGGTGGAGTATACCAGAGACAGGCACGAAATCCGCATGGGCAAGAGGTTTAGATGCGGGTCAATGGGGAGTTGATAGAAATTTATTTGACAAAAAGACTGGCTTTAGTATCCGATGCATAAAAGGAGAAGCCGCAATTGCTCCTAATAATTTTACTAATATAAAAAATGATGAATTTGTTGAGGTGGCTAATCAAGCAAAAATATTTAATATAAATATCAGCGGAACAATAGGTAGTGATGGAGGAAGTCCGATTTTAAAAAGTGGTGTTTGTTGGAGCACAATGCCTAACCCAACATTAGACGATAGTTTAGTTCTAAGTACAGACAAGCAAAATATAGCTGTTGCTGTAAAAATAGGTGGAGAAGACAGAGAAATTTATTTCAGGGTTTTTGCTTTAAACGAATATGGCATCGGCTATAGCGATAATATAAAATCAAAAACTCCGTTAAAGACAGTAAAAGATATAGAGGGTAATGAGTACAAAACATTCTTACTACCTTCTGGAACAAGATGGATGTCGGAAAATCTTAGATCCTCAAAATTTGCAGGTGGTCAACCTATACCAAACATCACAGATGGCAATGCTTGGGGAGAACTCACTACATCAGCATGGTCGTATTACGACAATAATCCCAGTTTTAATATTCCTCACGGAAAGCTTTATAATTTTTTTGCTGTTCTTGATTACATGAATATTTGTCCCTCTGGATGGCATGTATCTACCGACGAGGACTGGAGGGAACTTGAAGTTTTCCTTGGGATGAGTGTCGAAGAAAGCCTGTACGATTCTTTTTATAAAGGCACAAGAGGAATCAGCTCAAATGTTGGAGGAAAACTTAAAAGTACAAGCGGTTGGAATAACAATGGCAATGGAACAGATGCACTTGGATTTAATGCAAAACCTTCTGGAGATAGAAGTGCTACACAAGGCATCCTTGGTGGGTGGAGTTCTAGCTTTGATGTCATCAACCAAAATGCACGCTTTTGGACACGTTCTTTTGACAGTAATGGCAAAGCATGGGAAAGAATCATCACTTATTACAACGGAGATGTTTCAAGAATAGCAGGGGTTACTGATAAAAATTTAGGATATAATTTCAATCACTCTAAAGATGGCTTATCTGTTCGATGTGTTCAGAACAAGTGATGACTAAGCATGTCAAATAGAAAGTTTATGTCATTACTAACCAAAGATAAATCCATTGCACTTTATGCTGCCTTCGTATCTTTTGGCACCTATGTATTTATTTTTGGGTTTAGGAAATCATTTACGGTTTGCACTTTTGATGGTTTAACTTTTGGTCCAATTGCGTTTAAAACGGCTTTGGTAATTAGTCAAATGCTGGGTTATTTATTGGCAAAGTTTTATGGCATTAAATTTATCTCAGGATTAAAAAAAGTCAACCGATATAAAATCATTTTTTTGCTGACCGGAATTTCTTGGTTGGCTTGGTTATTATTTGCCATTGTTCCCGCGCCATACAATGTTGCTTTTTTATTCTTAAACGGATTTCCATTGGGCATGTTATGGGGTGTTGTTTTTTCTTATGTTGAGGGACGAAAAACCACCGACTTTATCGGAGCTGCTTTAGCCGTAAGTTTTATTTTTTCATCGGGCTGGGTAAAATCAGTCGGGGCCTGGCTAATGGAACAATACCACATTACTGAGTTTTGGGTTCCATTTTTTACTGGCTTGGTTTTTGCATTGCCCTTGGCAATCTTTGTTTATGGTTTAGAAAAAGTGCCACCCCCCTCTTTGGAAGATGAGGCACTTAGAACAAAACGCATACCAATGACAGCATTGGACCGCAAACAGTTATTAAAGCAATACTTACCTGGAATAATTGCATTTGTAGCCATCTATTTATTTGCTACTATTTTTAGAGATATTAAAGATAATTTTTCAGCAGAAATGTGGAAAGAGTTGGGCTATGGAGGGAAGCCAGCCGTATTCACACAAACCGAAACCCCTGTCACCATTTTTATCTTAGTTGTTATTGCCTCAGTTGTTATCATTAAGAATAGCTTCAAAGCTTTAATGGTTGCCCATGTATTAATTATAGTAGGATTTATAATTGCAGGTGGATCTACTTATTTTTTCACAACGGGTTCATTAGATCCCTTTTGGTGGATGATATGGGTCAGCTTAGGATTATACTTGGTTTATATCCCATTCAATTCTATTTTCTTTGACCGATTGATTGCCGCTTTTTCAATGAAAGGAAATGCTGGTTTTTTCATCTACTTAGCCGATGCGGTTGGCTATGTTGGTAGTGTAAGTGTAATGTTGGTAAAAGAAGGGATGAGCTTAGATATAAAATGGACAGCATTTTTTTCACAAAATGTAATGGCTCTCTCTTTCATTGGTGTTTTTATAACAATCTATGCAATGTATTATTTTTCCTCAAGGGCAAAAATCACACCATTAGTAAAATTAGACTAGGCAGTGAATCGTAAACTATCTTTAAATAAAGATTCCATGATTAAAATATGGAATAAATAAGGGAAATTTGTAATTAATAAATAAACCACATTCCATGTTGAAAAAATCCTTTTTTGCATTGCTCATCATAGGGGCATTCGCTTGTAGCAATCAAGAAAAAACTACTCCAGAGGAAACAGCTTCACCTATGCATCAGCACGAAGAAGCAAAAGCAGTTAAGTATACTCCTGATATGGTTATAAATGCAAAAGACTATACCTGTGGCATGCCTGTTACTGCAGGAATTAGTGACACGAGCCACTATGAGGGTAAAGCTTATGGTTTTTGTTCACCTGAGTGTATGGCAGAATTCAAAAAAGATCCAGCAGCAGCAATTGCTAAAAAATAAACAACCATGACAACAGTAAAAGCATACGGAGCATTTGATAGCAAGAAACCTTTAGCGCCACTAACTATTGAAAGAAGAGATCTTAAGGAACATGATGTGCATGTAGAGATAATGTATTGCGGTGTTTGTCACTCTGATATCCATACCGTTAGAAATGAATGGAGTGGCAATACTAAATACCCAGTGGTACCAGGACATGAAATTATTGGACTAGTGAAAGCTGTTGGTAATGGTGTAACAAAATTTACTGTTGGTCAAACTGTTGGTGTAGGTGTAATGGTAGATAGCTGTAGAAAATGTAAAAGCTGCATTGATCGTCACGAACAATATTGTGCAGAAGGTATCATAGGCACTTATAACGCTATTGAAAGAGATGGCTCTGGCATGATTACTTATGGCGGTTATTCAAAGGAAATCATAACGGATGAAAACTATGTGTTGAATATTAAGGAGACAGAAAACCTTGTAGGTGTTGCACCGCTATTGTGTGCAGGAATTACAACTTACTCTCCATTAAAATTTGCCCAAGTAAAAGAGGGAATGAAAGTAGCGGTTGTAGGTTTGGGTGGTTTAGGACATATGGCAGTTAAGTTTGCAGTCGCTTTCGGTGCTGAGGTTACAGTCATTTCCACTTCAGCATCTAAGCAAGCTGATGCACAAAAATTAGGTGCACATCATTTTGTGTTGTCCAGTACACCAAACGCATTAAAGCCATACGATTCGAAATTTGATATTGTATTGGATGCCATTTCAGCGGATCATGATTATACAGGATACTTAAACCTCTTGGGATTAAATGGAAAGCTTTTAGTTGTAGGCTTGCCAGAACACCAACCGAAGGTGCACCCGTTTGCATTGATCAAAAATAGAAGAAGTATCATTGGTTCTATGATTGGCGGTATAGACGAAACCCAAGAAATGCTTGATTTCTGTCATGAAAAGAAAATCTATTCCGAGGTTGAAACAATTCCCATGTCTTATATCAATGAGGCTTATGAGCGTATGATCAAAGGCGATATCAAGTATCGATTTGTGATTGATCTATCAAGTCTTTAATATGCTGGAGCGCTTAGGAAAGCTTCTTTACTTACTATTTATTTGTTAGACGATAAATAAGCAATGCGGCCCGCTTCGTTAAATAAGGAAGATCATTCAATTTGATTCTTTCGCCAGGCGCATGTGCACCACTTCCGCTAGCACCTAGTCCGTCTACACAATCCAAATAAGCAGCAATATAGGATATATCGCCTGCGCCTCTGGATCCGGGATTGCCGGCAACAGATGGGCCTTGACCAAGGTCTTGAGAAATACCATCGATTACTTTAAGTATAGTTTCATTTCCAGGTGTTGGTGCCATAGAAGGTATGCCATCTTCAAATTTGATGCTTGCATTTGTTCCTGTCAAACTCTTGCTTACAATTGCACGCATCGCAGCTCTTGCATTTTCTTTCTGTTGTTCTGTAAGAAACCGTAAGTCGCCAGAAACAACAACTGCTGGAGAAATGATATTGTCTTTTCCAATAGCAGAACCAGAGGCCTTGCTGGCGTTGTATTGTATTTCAGACCCTCCAATAATTAAACCAGGATTAAACGTGAGGTATTGTTCTGAGCTTAGGGTTGTTCTGAATTCGTTGATGATTCGGGCAGCTTCGTAAATGGCGCCATAACCAGCTCTATCTGAGAAAATTCCAGATGAATGACCTGTTTCAGCAGTCACTTCTAATTTCCAATCACTAGATCCTCTTCTTGCTGTAGCAATTGTATTTAGTCCAGTTGCTCCTTCAAAACCGATTGCAACTTCAGCCTGTTTGGCACGTTCTATAAAATCTGCGCGACTAACTGAAATAGGCTCTCCTCCTCTTTCTTCATCGCCAGTAAAATATGCCGTAATTGTAACATCATCCAATAACCCTTGTGCATGAAGTGCTTGTAAAGCTTTGATCATGATTACGTCTCCGCCCTTCATGTCGTTCACTCCTTGTCCCGTTGCAGTTGAATCATTCACCATTGTGAAAGGAGTAAAAGGCATATCGGGTTCAAAAACGGTATCCAGGTGCCCAATGAGAAATAGTTTTTTCCCTTTCTTCCCTTTTCGTTCAGCAACCAAATGTCCTGCGCGTTTGATAGAATCCGGCATGGGTATCCATGTGCAAGTAAATCCTGCTTTCTCTAGTTCGCGGGCATAGACTAACCCGACTTTCTTTACGCCTTCAATATTTAGACTACCACTGTTTATATTGGCGGACTCTTTTAGCAAATCAATCGCCTGATTGGTGGTTGACTGTATGTATGCCACAACTTTTTTTTCTGTTTTTGATAACCCTTGTGCAGCTGCTATAGTAACCTGAAAGACAGTTAATGCCAGAATGGAAAATACATACTTCATAAACATAGTGGTATAAAATAAAAATGGGCTATGAAAGCCCAAAGTATGAAAAAAGAGAATGCACCCAAGATAGGCAATGTGTATTTCTTTATCATTTCTTAATGGAACAGGTATTGATGCCGAAAATAGTGTAAAGTGGACAAAAGCTAACAAGACCTGTTAATACAAAAAGGACTGCTATTGCAACAAGTGCCAATCCCAATGTGCCTGTTACTGTACTAGTTAAATAGAGTATTACAAATACCATCGCAAGTAGAACGCGAATCAGTTTATCTAAGTTTCCCATGTTTTTATTCATGATAATTTGAAATTTTAAATGTTAGTTTACAAGGTTTAAACAAAAATATACGCTAACACATCAGTAAAAGGTGACTTATATCACCTTCAATAATTTGAATTAAAACTCTTTAGTAGTTATTAAACAGTGAATCCTTAAATTTGAAAATCCCATGATTAGGTTCATTTCACTGATTCTATGTTTATTATGTATTAAAACCTCTTTTGCTCAGGCACAGCCACTGAGTACAATGGAGGGTATGCTTGATACAGCCTATTTTGCAAAAAAACATAAAGGGCATATAAAAATCGATGGTGTTCTTTCAGAGGAAATCTGGCAACAAGCCCAAAAAGCAACCCACTTTATTCAGAATTTCCCCAACGATACGATGATGTCTGCTGCTAGGTCTGAAGTAATGGTAACCTATGACGACAAGTTTATTTATTTCGCTGGAACATTTCACAATTCTGAAAAACACCAGAAATACGTAACACCATCTCTAAAAAGAGATTTTAGAGGCGAAGCAAACGATGCAATTGTAATTAGCATAGATCCGTTTATGGACCGTTTGAACTCTTTTTCTTTTGGCATTAATCCATTTGGCGTGCAGAGAGAAGGATTGGTAGTGAATGGTGGTGTTGTTAGTGAGGACCTTAGTTTGTCGTGGGACAATAAATGGTACAGCGAAGCTAAAATTCATGAGGATTACTGGACCATGGAAATGGCGATTCCTTTGGTAACACTCCGATTTAGAAATGGCGCTAACAAATGGTTGATTAATTTCTATAGACTTGATTCTCATAACGGAGAACGATCTGGTTGGGCAAGAACTCCTAATCAATATCCTATGATTTCATTGGCATTTTCAAAGCCACTTGAGTTTGAAACACCGATTCAAAGAAAAGGTCCGAATATTTCACTGATTCCTTTCGTCTCCCCTGGCATTACCCGAAAGCCTATTGCTACAAACTCTAATAAATTCAAATCTAAATCAAACTTTGGATTTGGCGGAGATGCAAAAATTGGGATTGGATCTTCGTTGAATGTAGACCTCACTTTTAACCCAGACTTCTCACAAGTGGAAGTGGATAACCAAGTCACCAACCTTGACCGATTTGAAATTCTCTTCCCAGAGAAACGTCAGTTCTTTTTAGAGAATGGTGATTTGTTTGCCAATTTTGGCACAGAGGGAGCAAGACCTTTTTTTTCGAGAAGAATTGGTGTGACTAGAGATCCAAATACGGGGCAGAATATTCAGAATAAAATTGATGCAGGCTTAAGACTAAGTGGCAAAATACACGACGATTTAAGAATTGGGGTTTTGCAAATGCGAACGGCTGCCATTGATTCTATAAATGAACCTGCAAATAATTTTTCAGTTATCGCATTACAGCAAAAACTCTTTCACAGATCAAGCTTAGGTGTAATATTTACAAACAAGGATGTTGTTGGCACTAAAGATTTTAATAGAGTGGGTGGAATTGAATACAATATCGCTTCAAAAAATAATGCTGTAAATGGTAAAGTATTTTATATGCAATCATTTGATCCCTTCAAGACGAAAGACAATGCTTCGTTTGGAACAAATATCATTTATAATACAAGAAAATTTGAAACCAGACAGCGACTGCAATATATTGGTGAAAATTTTAACCCTGAGGTAGGCTATCTGAGAAGAGCAGGTTTTACAAGACTTGCAGGTGATGCTCAATTGAAGTATTATCCATCATCCGGAAAAATCAACAGACATGGTCCAATGGTTGATTATGATTTTACTTATTTCCCTGAAAGAGGAATGACAGACTATGACCTCAATCTGATGTACAATATTTTGTATAAAAATTTTACACAATTGACTTTTAGATTTAGAAGAGATTATACCAGGCTAACGGCTGATTTTGACCCAACCAATACAGGTGGAGAAAAATTAAAAGCAGATGAAAGATTTGTTTACTATTCGATGAATATAAACTTAGTAACCGATCAAAGAAAAAAACTATTTGGCAGATTTCAAACAAGATCAGGGGAGTATTTCAATGGAACAAGAATAAACTTAGATACAGATATCACTTATAGAATTCAACCTTTTGGAAGTATATCGACTGTATTTTCATATAATAAATTGAAATTTCCACAGCCCTACAAGAGTGTTGATTTGATTTTAGTTGGACCCAAAATCGACCTTACCTTTACCCGTTCTTTATTTTTGTCTGCGTTAGTACAGTACAACAACCAGATAAACAATATCAATACCAATATTAGATTTCAGTGGAGGTTTGCACCTGCTTCTGATTTATTCGTAGTGTATACAGACAATTATTATGCAGATACTTACCGTTCTAGAGGAAGTGCACTTGTTTTGAAAGCTACCTATTGGCTTAATCTTTAATCGATCTGTACTTGTGCAATAATACGAAGTGGACCGCCACTGCCCTTTCCGATTTTCATAGGCAATGCTACTACATAAAGCCCTATTGGTGGTAGTTTATCAAGTGACGCTACATTTTCAAATCCAGGCCTGTTACTTCCCATCAATATTTGGTGTGTTTTAAAATCTTTTGATTGCCCATAATCAATGCTGGGCGTATCTAACCCTAGGGCTTTGATGTTTCTTTTTTCAACCAACCATTGGGTAGTTTCAGGATGGACACCGGGGAAATGAAGTTCTGGAATTGCATCTACGCCTTTTTTAGCGGTACCGAAATATTTCTCACGATCTGGATAGAATTGTCCATAACCAGTTTTAAATAAGATAATGGTATTGGGTTTAATTTCACCGTGCTCCAATTCCCATTCTTCTACATCAGCAATGGTAATTTGGTAGTCGCGGTCTTTCAATGCATTTTTTGAAACATCGATAACAATTGCATTTCCTGTCAGATTTTCTAACGGTAGTTGATCCACAGTTAATCCATTTTCAGCAAAATGGATGGGTGCATCTAGATGCGTCCCTCCATGCTCAGGAGTTTTAATTGAATAAGATGAATAATAATAACCCGAAGGAGTCCTTCCCTTTGAATCTGTATTGTGTTCAAAGCCCGAAGGGTTGTTTGGCCAATACAGCGTAGCTGAATCAAAAGCATAGGTAAGGTCTACCCAGTTACGGTCTGCAAATTGTGGATCATTATCTGCTTGATTGCAAGAAAAAAGCAAGAAGAAAAGAATTATAGTTAATAATCGCATTGGATGTGGGTTTTAAAGATGAAATTAAAGAATAAATTCAAGATCAAGCTGAAGTAGCATTCAAATAAAGTAAAATTCACTTTGAAATGATTAAAATATTTTTTAGGTTTGTCTAAATTTTATATTAGACTACATGAAATATTCCGTTAGTGAAGAAAACTACATAAAAGCAATTTATCATTTACAACAAGAGGTTGATAGAGTAAATACCATGTTATTGGCGAGTACCTTAGAAACTAAACCCGCTTCAATAACAGATATGCTGAAGAAGCTGAAAACAAAGCGGTTGTTGGACTACAAACCCTACTATGGTTTCAAATTGAGTGCTGAAGGAAATAGAGTAGCATTAGTTATTATAAGAAGACATCGTTTATGGGAATTTTTTTTAGCAGAAAAGCTTAAATTCAGCTGGGAAGAAGTGCATGAAATGGCTGAAGATTTAGAACACGTAAGTAATAAAAAATTGATTGATAAGTTGGATGCGTTTTTAGGTTACCCTAAATTTGATCCTCATGGAGATCCAATTCCCGATCAGGATGGAAAAATACAAAAAGAAGAACATGTTTTGTTGAGTGAATTAAAAGTAAAGGCACAAGGAAGAGTAACAAAAATTAAAAGTCATTCAACTAAAATCATGGACCTCATTGCCCATCAACAAATGAATATCGGATCAAAAATAACAGTGAAAAAGGTATTTGAATTTGACGAATCGATGGAAATAGTTATAGATGGGAAAACCACAAAGAACATTAGTAAGCAATTAGCAAACAACATATTTATTGCTAATGATAAGTAAAAAAGAGGATAGGGTTTCATTAAGTGAGGTGTATCAATCGGTTGATACCACCAAAAACCTTGTAGGTTGGAGGAAATGGTTTGCCTTTTTTGGTCCAGCCTATTTGGTAAGTGTTGGCTATATGGACCCAGGCAACTGGGCTACGGATATTGCAGGAGGAAGTAAATTTGGTTATCAACTTATTTGGGTATTGCTCATGAGCAACCTTATGGCACTAGTTTTACAAAGTTTATCTGCAAGATTGGGCGTTGTGAGACAAATGGATCTTGCGCAAGCCAACAGAATCACCTACCCCCGTAGTATTAATTTTGTATTTTACCTTTTAGCAGAAGTTGCCATTGCCGCGACAGATCTCGCTGAAATCATTGGAATGGCCATTGGTATCCAATTACTCACAGGATTACCCTTAGTTTGGGGAGTATTACTCACCGTAGCAGATACTTTTCTGTTTTTGCTTTTACAAAAAAGAGGCATTCGAAAAATGGAAGCCTTTATCATTTGCCTTATTGCAATTATTGGCTTTAGTTTTCTAACTGAAATGTTTATCGTACAGCCAAATTTAGCTGAAGTTGCCGTAGGCTTTATCCCAAGCATACAAAACGAGGAGGCACTTTATATTGCAATCGGTATCATTGGTGCTACTGTTATGCCGCACAACCTATACTTGCATTCAGCATTGGTACAAACAAGAAAGATACCGAGGGATGAGAAAGGCATAAAAAGAGTATTGAAATTTAATTTTATTGATAGCGCAATAGCACTGAATCTTGCGTTTTTTGTAAATGCATTTATTCTTATTTTGGCAGCGACGGTATTTTTTAAAAGCGGCAGAACAGATGTTGCAGAAATCAGCCAAGCCCATGAGCTTCTAGCACCAATGTTGGGCACAAATCTAGCTCCTACTTTATTTGCCATTGCTTTAATTGCCGCAGGACAGAGTTCTACGATCACTGGTACGCTTGCGGGACAAATTGTAATGGAAGGATATTTACAATTGCGTCTAACTCCTTGGGTAAGGCGATTGATTACACGCCTCATTGCAGTTATTCCAGCAGTAGCTGTCATTTTAATCAATGGCGAAAAAAACATTGATGATTTGTTGATATTCAGTCAGGTTGTTTTGTCTCTACAACTGGGCTTTGCGATTATCCCTTTAATACATTTTACAAGTGATAAAAAGAGTATGGGTGTTTTTGCAATAAAACCATTCGTAATTATTTTAGCCTCCCTCATTACTGCTGTTTTGGTTTATTTAAACATCCGCATGGTTTACGAGCAGGCCTCACGGTTTTTTATGACTTCAAGTTCAAGCCTCGCAAAATCAGGAATAATAGTAGCTGGACTTATTTACATCAGTTTACTTGTTGTAGCTGTATTCCATCCACTAATCAAGAAAAAGAAATTGGTTGATCATTAAACCTGTAATCGTAGAATCAAGATTACCTGATTTGTCCACTTGCCCATTGTATAGCCAAAATACGCTTAAAGAACTTTGCTTTTAATTCTGCCATTACCTCAAAACACGATTGCAAAAGACAAGTTCAAGAAAAAGCAAAACCAAGATCGATTTACAAAGAATAAGAAAATATATTGTTAAATAGTGACCGGCTTTCTATTTTTGTCAATTACCATGTCTTTGGGAATATGTAACAGAATCTCTTTTTTTAGTGCCTCAATTAATGGTTCTTTTACATGGTTGCGATAAGTTACCATTCCGATTTCTCTCACTGGAGCGGGTGATTTAAAATGACGAACATTGCCTTTTTGTTTTTCAGACATGTCGTTTAGGGCCAGCTTGGGCAAAATGGTTATCCCTTGATTTATTTCAATTATTTTTTTCAAAGTTTCAATGCTACCCGCGGCAAACTCAAGCTGATGTTGCTCCTTTTCTAACTCTTTTAAGGCACAAAGGTTAACTACTTGAGAGCGCATACAATGCCCTTCTTCAAGCAACCAAAGCTGGTTGGGATCAATATCATTTGCCAAAACGAATTTTTTCTTTAACAAGACTTGTTCATTTGAGGCATAAACCACAAATTCTTCTTGAAACAATGGATACTCAGTGATTTGCTTTTTTAGAAGAGGTATGGCCAGAAGACCCGCATCCAACTGATTGATCCCCAGCTTGTGAATAATCTCATCAGTAGTAAGCTCACTAATTTTTAGCCTCACCTTCGGATATTTTTTCAAGAAGCTGGTCATGAAAATAGGAAGGATATAAGAAGCCAGGGTTGGTATTATTCCAAGCTTCAACTCTCCACTGATTACGCCGTTCTCTGTTTTTATGAGCTCCCGCATCCGCTTTTCTTCCTGTAAAATTACCCTCGCTTGTTCAACCACCCTCTTACCTATCTCCGTGGGAATCAACGGTTTCTTGCTTCTGTCGAAGATTCTGGCGCCCAATTCCTCTTCTAACTTTTTAACCATCATGCTCAAGGTAGCCTGGGTAACATTGCATTTTTCAGCAGCTTTCACAAAGTTCCTAAAGGTATCCAGTGCGATAACGTATTCTAATTGTTGTATGTTCATATAGACAGTATCTATGCAAATATAAATTAATTCAATTTCATTGTATGTTTAATTTTAGGATATTTGAAAAGTTGATTAATTAAATAAGGAAATATATTATACCCAAGCGGTGTTTGGATATAAATTGAAAATAAACATAGATTCCATCATATCTGGAATGGAGAACCACGAGGCTGTTTAGTATAAGTGAAAGTGAGTTATTAATCATCGGGAGGCAGAATACTGCCCCCCCTTTTATATTTAGGACCTCACAGTATTACCCTCAATAAATCGCTTTCTATCATTCAGGCATTTGGACCGCCATCAAGTTCCCAATCGACTTTTGTAATAAAATCGCTGCTTTTTTTACATCCCCTGCACTAAATGCAGTATAATATTTTTCAGCATTAATTACCCAATCGCTGGTTTTCTCGCCTCTTTCAATGGCTTGCAGGGTAGAAAGCCAAAATTCATTTCTTTTCACATCTACTTTGTATTTCTCAATCCATGCTTTCTTCACTTTTTCAACATATGATGGGTCTATACCCTGAGTAGCAATTTTATTTAATTCTTGGTTATACGAAGCAATTAGTGTGTCTACTTTAGCTGGACCGCATGGAAGCTGAAGCACCAATTGGTATTCCCCTTTGGGAATTTTACTAAACTCAACAGATGTTCCTCCCCCATAAATTCCCTGTATTTTCTCACGCATTTCTTCGGTGATAATTATATTGAGCGCGTCACTTAAGCCATTCAGCATCAAAACAGTTTCTTCTTTGTAGGGAACTTCTCCGTGTGTAACACCCAAAATCAAACTCTTGTCTTCTTTCCCTTTTTTAAACCTGAACTCATTTTCGCCTTTAAATAAAGACACTTTATTGTCGATGTATTTCGACTTCCCAGTAGCAGGCAATCCAGCCACATATTTTTCCAACAATGTTACCACTTCCGTTTCATTGATACTACCAACTATAGTGATATGCATTCCGCCCAAATCTCCCAAACGCTCTTTGTATATGGCAATGGCTCTATCAAGGTTGATTTTATCAAAATTTTCAGATCTTGGAACTGCTGTGGGCGCCAATGGATTGTTGCTGTACATCACCTTATAAAGTGTGTCGATAAACGCTATTTGAGGATTAGATGCCAACATAGATACTTGCGCCTTACCCTTTTGTATTACAGACTTGAACAACACCGAATCTTTACGAGGTTCAGATATATAAAGATTCAAAAGCTGGAAAAGCGTTTCAACATCTTTTTTACTGCTGCTACCAGAAAATCCAGCAGTATAATTTGAAATAAAGGGATTGAGGTTCACCGCCTTACCAGCGAGAGATTTTCTTAAATCAGTTGGAGAAAAAGCACCAACACCCATACTCACAATCATTGATGTAGCATTTTCAGCACTGTATTTGTCTTCAAGTCCGTAGTTTGTTACTCCTCCAAATCTAAATGCAGAAAAGAGAATTTGATCGTTTTTAAAATCTGTCTGCTTCAGCGTTACTTTCACACCATTGGATAGCACCAATTCTGTGGTAGCCAAAGTTTCATTCTTTTTTGTTGATACCACCTTCCCTGCCTTAGGCATTTTGGTGAGCAGTTCAGTTGAAACTACTTTCTCTTCATACGGCTTGATGTTTTTGTCGCTTGCCTTAACATCGAGTAGTGCAATAATTTGATCTGAATTGGGCAATTTGTATTTGAGATCAGCATCTGGACCGGTTATATATGAAAACCGATTGTTTTCATTTTTGAAAAAGTTGGTCACTTCGTTTACTTCAGTAATAGAAATTTGAGGCAACAACTTTTTTACAAGTGTAAATTCTACATCAATACCTGGCACAGGTTCTTCATCAGTAAAATTGTTGACGTACTCATCTACAAAATCTTCAGACTCCGATTTATCACGGTTGTTCCAAAGCCTTTCAAAATTACTCAGGGTATTCTTTTTGGCCCGCTCTAATTCTGCATTAGAAAAACCAAAACGCTTCACGCGTTCTAACTCTTCCAAAGCAGCATTCATAGCTACTGTAACATCTTGGGTGGCTCCAACTGCTCCGTTTAAGGAAAATGATTTGTAAAATTTTGCATAACTGGAAAAATCTATGCCCGCAGCAACGAAAGGTGGATTTTCTTTTTGAGTTACTTCCCTGAACCTGCCGGCAAGCATAGATGCATAAATTTGACGAACCAAGTCCTGCCTGTATTCACCAACTGTTCCAGTCGGTTGTGAATATTTAGCCGCGTAATTGATGCTGAATTCAATGCCAGTGGCCTCTTTATCAGTAACCACCATCGCTTGATTATTGAGATAGACCGGAACCTCTGCATAAGTCCTTTCCCTTGGAGAAGCCGCTTTTTTGATATTTGCGAAATGTTTATTGATGTAAGCCAATGCTTCCTTTTGGGAAATATCTCCTACCACAATAACCGACATCAAGTCTGTTCTGTACCAATCTTTATAAAATCTTCTGATGGCATCCGGATGAAAGTTTTTAATAATGCTATCATTCCCAATGGGTAGTCTTTCTGCATACTTAGATCCCTTAAATAATTCAGGGTAGACTTTTTTGAACATTCGCTCCTCTCCACTTTTGCCAGATCGACTCTCTTCCAAAATTATTCCTCGCTCACTGTTGATGTCTTCATCAAAATAGGTGACTTGATGGGCCCAATCTTCCAAAATCTGAAACCCCTTATCTAAGTTTCCAGGTTGATCGGTTGGAATTGGAAGAATATAAACGGTTTCATCAAATCCGGTATACGCATTGAGGTCGTTACCAAATTCAACACCAATACTTTGCAAATAGGAAACAATATCGTTTTTCTTAAAGTTTATTGTGCCGTTAAACGCCATATGTTCCGCCATATGGGCTAGACCAAGTTGATCGTTATCTTCAACAATAGAACCCACTTTAATCACCAGCCTCAACTCTACTTTTTTCTCCGGCTTTTTGTTCTCCCGAATATAATAGGTAATTCCATTTTCAAGCTTTCCCTTCAAAAGCTGAGGGTCAGTAGAAAGCAGGGTGGAATCATGCTGAGCATTTGCATTTAAGACAAGAAAACTACCAACTAAGAAAATAAGAATCGTTCTCATAAGTGTGAATTGAACCACAAAGTTAAGCGAAGTATTCAAGTTGATGATATAGTTAAAAAAAAGGCCCATGTTTAAACATGGGCCCTGTGGTGCTGAACATAAATTAACAGGCCTATTGGCAAAACGCTATAGCTAAAAAGCTGTTTTAATTTTATTGACTCGAAATTATATTAAATAAATACATATATATATGATTTAAGTTACGATGTAGGTGTACTTATTAGTTATTTTCAATTTTTAGTACCCTGAATGGTTCCTAACCAATTGGTTACTTATATTTTAATGTATTGGCTTTATTTGCTTAAAATCATAAAAAATCAAAAGAAAAATAAAAAAAACTGTAAATTCATGCCAATTAATTAAGAAAAAATGGATGACACACTTATTCTAAAATATCTACTTGCGTTACTTCCAATGCTACTCGGAGTTGGTGTAATTGGTTTTATGAATTTATATATGAAATGGAAACACAGTGCCCGTGGTATTTCTCCATCTTATTTTGCCTCAGTTGCTTTACTGTTTGCCTTGTTTGCTAGTCTTATTTTTTCTGAAGTTTGGGGGAAAATAACAATGACCAACGCCTTAATGACAAAACAAGCCAATTCACTAAGGTCATTATTAAGATTGTCTGAGCCGCTTGGTCCGGATTCAATTAAAGTAGCCAATGCAGTTAAAAACTATATTCAGAGAATTAAAGACCAAGAAGTGAATGACGAAATGCTTGCGCAGAAAGGCTTTTCTGAATACAAACAAAAATCATTTAGCAAAGGCACTTATCAAGAGTTTTATTTAGTTGCTGCTGACTCTAGCTTATTTAAAGGGCGCGCAGTTATGCAAAATGCATTCTACGCTGAACTGGAAAGTGTAAGAGAAGCTTGGTTTGAACGAAGAGAAATCAGAAAAATGAATATCCCTTCATCTAAAATTATTGTTCTTTTTATTTTTGGATTTTTCACTCAACTTGCTATTGCATATTCCCACATTGGGAATCACAATGCCACTAGAGCTACTGTTATGCTTTTTAGTTTGGCCTTTGCAATTTCAATTGCACTTTTGACCTACATAGACAATCCACATCAAACCTCTTACTTGGTGAGTACGGGTGTACTAGACGACGTGAAATAGTAACTATTGTTTTAAAAATCGGGTATTGCTAATTTCCCCAGTTGCTGTGGTGAAAGACAACATGTAGATGCCCCTGTTCAACTCATTAACTTGGATTCTATTGATTCCTGAGCTAAGGTTGACTGATTTAACAACCCGTCCAGATGCATCCATAATACTGGCACGCCCATTTTGATTTCCTATGTTTATTTGTACCATAGAAGTTGCTGGGTTAGGCCATACTTTCAAGTCAATACTATTATTAAGATTTACTTTTCTTACTGATGAATAGTTGGCAGATCCATTTAATTCCAATTGCTTAACTCTAAAGTAAACAGTCCCAGAAAAAACTTTCCCTATGGTATAGGAGTAGGTGGTTTCTCCATCTAGTTGGCCATTCCCATTCACAAAGCCAACATCTTCCCAATTATTTCCATCATGACTATACTCAACTATATACCCTTTATTCGCTCTATTTTCTACAATTTTCCAATTCAATTGCAACTGATTGGAACTTGATACTGATTTAACTTGAAAATCTACCCATTCCATTGGTAGGATACAAATTTCGTTAATAATGAAGCTTGCCAAAGGAGTAGTAAATGAAGTTTCTCGTACTGCTATAAACAATTCTCTGTGATTCAAATTAGGTGGTGTAGCTGTATTGGCATACATCAATGCATCCAACAACATTTCTGCTTGAGTAGTTGTCATAACCGTACCATTTCTTGAAAAACGAATATAATTGGTGCCAGTAATTACTGCGCGATTAACTGTAAATACAATACCATTTAAAGTAAACGTTGAAGTACTTGACGTTGTAAAATTCAATTTGATACTGTCGGCAGCAGGAGTGTTAGATCCATTGGGGAATATATTTTCAAAAGCTCCATCTAAAATAGTTGATGGATCATAAGACAGTATAATTTCACTCACGGTATTTGAAGAACCCGTTAAACTTAAACTTGTAGCCCCACTTGTAATTGGCCTAACAGTTGCACCACATGAAGAGGATGTTTGACTAAAACCAGGCTGACCAGGATTTAAATCTAAAGTAGGTGTACTGTATATATTTGTTGTTCCTCCCCAATTTGGACCAACACCAAAATCAAGCATAAAGTAGGCCGCATTGGAACCATCTGCACCAACCATGATTTCAAAAGTACTTACCTCGTCGTATTGCACCACTACGCGATGTGGATCTGCAGTTGCAACAGTACTGTTTGTGGTAACATTGGAACGAAATTTTGTTAAACCAGAACTGGTGTTGTACGAATAGGAAACCTCGGTAGCAGGAGTTGCACTCAATGTAACTGAAGAAAATCCACCAAACTCGTTGTACTGGTTTGAATTTGCACCCCAATTCCCATCAATATCGTATGTATTCAATTTAATGTTTTGAATAATTACTGGAGTTCCTTTGTGCGTTGTATTGTTATAAGAATTACCAAGAATAAACTCAAATTTGAATTTTGCACTACCGCCGCCATTGTTAAACGTGAGCATTGGTGAGAAAAACCGGTCAAGGTTATCAGTAAGACCTGAACCAGTTGGTGAAGAATAGTCAAATGGAATTGTTCCACCAGGAGCACCGGAAGGAAGGGCAAAACTGCCATTGGTGAGGCTCACTGTTCTTACAATACAGTCTATTCGTTGTGCTGCTACTGTAATCACATTCGTATACAGCGTTACATTGCCAACTGCAGATCCATTAGAACCTACTTTGTGCACTTTGTTTGCTGCTAAAAAACTGACGTTGTTGAAATTTGAATTGAAAACGGACTGTGCTCCGGCATGAAAACTACCGAATAACATAAAGAAAATAGTCAATAAAACGACCGTTTGGGGGGCTAACGCTTTGGATTTCATGGTTTTGGATTATAAGACAGACAGCCTGAACCGTCAATCATACAATATAAACGCTAACGAAACCTATCATATTGTAGAAAACAGAAAATAGTTGATAAAAAATATGATTAAACCATGACAATTAAAGTGATTCTACCGCGTAGAATTACGAGTTGAAAGCAAACCTGGTGCTCACCAGACTTACTTTCTTAAAAAAACTTCCTTTCCTTTAAGCACTGTCCTTAGCGCTTTAATGTCTTTAATTTGTTCTTTTTGAACCTCAAAAAGGTTGTTTTCTAAGATGGTAAAATCTGCATATAATCCTTCTTTTAGAACCCCTATTTTACCATCCAAAAATGAAGCATAGGCATTTGTAACAGTATAGGCTTTCAAAGCATCTTCTATAGATATCTTTTCATTCGGATACCAACCGTTCGGATTTTTACCATCCCCTGTAATTCTCGTTACTGCTGAATAAATCCCGTATACCGGATCTATTGGCGCAACTGGCCAATCTGAACCGAAAGTAATTTTAACTCCTTTGTCTTTCATGCTCTTGAACGCATATGTACCTTTCAGCCTGTTTGTATCTAACCTTTTGTATGCCCAAATACCATCGTCATACATATGATAGGGATGCATGGATGCGATCACACCCAATTTTGCAAATTGATCAATTGCTTGTTTGGTTACGTGTTGTGCATGTTCAACCCTTGATCTTCTGTCTCTCTCACCGTTCACTTTTATAGCATTTTCATAGACGGAAAGAATGAAATCATTTGCCTTATCGCCAATGGCATGGACAGCCAAGTGGAGACCTGCTTTATCCGCACCCAAAACCCATTTTCTCAACAACACTGTATCTGTGATAAAAAGTCCACTTGTTCTGGGATCATCCAAATAAGGTTGATGAAACCAAGCAGTTGTAGACCCCAACGAACCATCTACATATCCTTTCAAACCTCCCCAATGCAGCACATCATCACCTCTTCCATTTTTCTGAACAAATGAATCCATGCGCTCCCAAGTTGCCAAAGGCACAAAAGAATACATACGTAAAATCATACGATCGGTTTTCCAGGCGCGTCTGTATGTTTCCAAATCACTCCATCCGCCATATGAATTCATGTCGGTTACATTGGTAACACCACGTTCCACTGCATACTTCGCTGCAGCATCAAAGTATTGATCCAATTGCTCGGCTGTTGGAGGAGGTATTGCCTTGATGACCAAATTCATTGCAGCATCCTTTACAACACCCGTTGGTTCTCCATCCTTATTTTTTACCACAACACCCCCTAGAGGAGCGACTGTAAGCTTGTCAATTCCTGCTAATTTCAAAGCCTTCGAATTGGCAAAGGCCATATGGCTATCGTACCTTGAAATAAATAAAGGATGGTCGCCTGTAACAGAGTCTATCCATTCTTTTGAAGGTAACTCTCCTCCCCAATTTTCATGATCCCAGCTTCCCTCCATTACCCAGGTATCATCTTGTTTGCTCTTACAAAAATCTGCTATGCGTTTAATGAACTCCTCTTTTGTCATTGCATCTTTTAGCTTCACACTAGATAATGCGTATCCTGCTGAAAGAAAGTGGGTATGGTTATCTGTAAACCCAGGAAGCAACTGCTTGCCTTGCACGTCTATCGTTTCATTTGCAGTAAACTTTGTTGCATCATCACCAACATATACAATTTTTTCTCCTTTAACTGCAATCACTGTTGCACTCGGATTTAAAGTATCGCCAGTCCATATTTTTGCATTCACATATATCCGATCTACTTTTTCTTTACCGCAGGAAACAAACAACAAAGCAATAAACAACAACTGCAAGAAATTTTTCATCTACTTGTATTTGATACAAAAATAATTAACTTATTTACTCATAACACCTTTAAAATAGCCGACCGATTCTGCCATGCCTACTATAGGATCAGTCATGTCTTTTTCATACTCAATGCTGCATACACCAGCGTACCTTATCTTTCGAAGTGATGTTACCAATGCAGAAAAATTTATTTTGCCCCTACCAACCTCTATCACCTTGGCATCTTTTTCCATGGCTGTTTCATCTTTAATATGCAGGTCGAAAAGCCGGCTACCATACTCCACCACCGCCTGCTCCGGAAGCACCCCTGCTCGGAAAGTATGTCCAATATCAATACATAGCCCCATTCGTGAATCCATCTTCTTGATTAGATCATAAATAGATTTTGGACTAGGATAAAGTTTATCCTCGGGTCCATGATTATGAATAGCAAGCTTAATATCATATTCTTTCACTTTCCCCTCGGCATAAGTCAGTAGCTCTTCATTGGGTACACCAACAATCATTTTTACGCCAAGCGACTGGGCATAACCAAATGCTTGGTCAACCGCTTCTTTTGTACGCATATAAACTACACCCACCGTATACAAATTTATACCTGCTTCCTGAAGTTTATTTTTAACAGCATCAATTGCAGTAGCGTTGCTATTCAGTGGGAGATGAAAATCTTTAAGTGATAAATAATTTACACCTAACCGCTGCATCATCTTGATGGATTGGTCTAAGTCGAACTTCAAAAATGAATACCCTGCAAACCCAATTGGAAATATTTGGGCAGCAGCAGCAACCTTTTGATTGATAGACGGATGAGCCATTGTTAACGAAGGAGCAGAAAGTGCAACAGCCGAACCAAGAGATAAGCGATTTATAAATGAACGACGTGTAGACATACAACAGTTTAAAATTTAGAGAGAAAGAAACGGGCTCACTCAATTTATTGAATTTTGAGAATTTTAAGTAATTAAATGTGCTAACTTGAATGGAACTGTGCTTTTTTTAACTAACAAACGGTATTGATGTTGTCGTTTTTGATAGTTGTAGTCTGTATTGCATTGCTCATCTTTCTAATTTCT
>CAMDFC010000009.1 GCA_945897185.1 Chitinophaga pinensis
TAAGTTTAATCCTGTTGTTGACGTCTTGTCATTTATTTGCACAGGAAAAAGTAGTAATAAACGATGAGAATATTGTTTTGCGTGATGTGGGCTCTTTTTCCTCTGTTGAAGTAAGAGGCCCCTTTAAGGTTTATTATTCTACAGATCAAGAATCCCAAGTTGCTGTAAGTGCAAATACGACAGCTGCCCGTGATCGTATTACAACAAAAGTTTCTGGTGGTACGCTTTATGTTACATTCGATGATAGAACTGTCTCGGCTTGGTGGAGTGGAAATAAGGAATTGAGAATTTACTTGACTGCACCAAAATTAAATGGACTGACTGCATCTGGGGCGGTAAATTTTGTGGTGGTGGATGCTTTAAATGCGGGCTTATTAAATCTAAATTTTTCTGGTGCAAGCGATTTTAATGGAAAGGTTATTTGTGAAGAATTGAAGGCAAATTTGTCAGGTGCTTCGGATACGAAAATCAGCGGATCGGCACAGAAAATTTCATTGGTATGTTCTGGCGCAAGTATTTTCAAAGGGCTTGAGCTCGTTGTAAATCATGCAAGTTTGGTAGCTTCAGGAGCTTCTAGTATTAAAATAAAAGTAAAAGAGTCGTTAACTGCAAAAGCATCTGGTGCAAGTAGCATTCAACATCGCGGAAATCCAAAGATTTTCAACCAGTCAGCTTCAGGCGCAAGCAGCATTGAAAACATCGATAATTAGTCTGAAACTATAGCTGAAAATGAAAAAAGCAACCACATGGTTGCTTTTTTAGTTGCGAAGGCTGGGATCGAACCAGCGACCTTCGGGTTATGAGCCCGACGAGCTACCGCTGCTCTACTTCGCACCTCGAAGATAGGTTTTAACCCCTTATGTTCAAAACAAATTTTACTAGTGTACCTTCGTAAATAAGATGAAATCAGGATTTGTAAATATTTTGGGTAAGCCCAATGCAGGCAAGAGTACCTTGTTAAATGCCTTGATAGGAGAGAAATTGGCAATTGTTTCCTCTAAAGTGCAAACAACAAGGCATCGAATTCGTGCTTTCTTAAATGGACCCGATTATCAAATTGTATTTTCCGACACACCCGGAGTAATAGAACCGAAATACAAATTGCATGAGAAAATGATGCATGCTGTAAAAACAAGCATGGAAGATGCCGATGTTTGTCTGCTTGTTGCAGATTTACGTGATGATTTTATCGAGTTGGATAATCTTTTCTCCTCTTTAAAGTTGAAAGTGAAGAGTATTTTAATCTTGAATAAATCAGATATGGTTCGCGCAGATAGAATAAAGTCTGCAAAGGAGTTCTTTCAAGATAAACCCTACTGTAAAAAAGTAATTGTAATGTCAGCAGCCTCAAAAATGCATGTTCAAGAATTAATTGCAGATGTGGTTGAACTGTTGCCAGAAGGTGAGCCGTTCTATGGTGAAGATGAATTGACAGACTTGCCTACTAAATTTTTTACGGGAGAACTGATTAGAGAGAAAATATTTGAATTGTTTGATGAAGAGATTCCATATCAATCGACAGTAATGGTTTCAAAATTTGAGGAACAGCAGTCCTTGATAAAAATTTCAGCAGAAATCATTGTTCAGCGAGAATCTCAAAAGGCAATCATATTGGGTACAAAAGGTGTAATGATAAAGAAATTAGGAATGCTTTCGAGGATATCTATAGAACAGTTTTTAGACAGCAAGGTCTATTTGGAGCTGTTTGTTAAAGTGAGATCCAATTGGCGTAATAACGACATTTACTTAAAGGAATACGGCTATGTTCAATAAAATATTTTCACAGATACGTGGTGCTTTTTTTGTTATACTATTTATGATAACAAGTCCAGCGCTGTTTGGCCAAAATGGATATTTGCCAAGAGAGAGTTTTGAAGGAGCTTCTTATACACTGGCTGTTTATGAAGTAAATTTTGAAGGTGTACAAAATTCAAATAAGTTCAGGTTGCCCTATTCTTCAGTTAAAGGGAGTCCTTTTTTTAAGGATGAATTCTTATGGGCCAGTTTTTACGACGCAAAAGGAAACCTTTCTGGAAGGCAAAAAGCAAAAATGAACCTTGCAAGTCATGAGATCCATTTTATCGGTGAAAAAGAGATGGAATACATCGCACCAATTGCACTTGCCCACAAAGTTGTATTGTCTCATGAAGATAAAAATGATACAGTTGCCCTATTTATTAGACAGGTTCCAGGTTTACAATACAATTTGAAACCCTTAACCGACTATGTACAGCAGTTAACTTTTGGGGAAGCCGTATTGTATAAGCATACTAAAAGATATGTTGCCTCCGCAGATTCCATGTTTGGAACCCTAAAACGCTATTATTTTGCATCAATTACTAATTATTTTTTGAAGTTGGATGCGGATGCAGACTATATTAATAAATTATCTGTAAATGCATTACTCAGTTTGTTGCCTGATTCAACTGGTTTGGCTGATTGGATAAAGAAGAATAAAATCAACATTCGAAGGGAAGAAGACCTGATTGCTCTTATTGAGCATTGGAATCAAGCAAATGCAATTAAGCGATAACTAATTTTTCATTTTTTTAATTTAATATATGCCAGGATTTACATTAGCTATTGTGGGAAGGCCAAATGTGGGTAAAAGTACTTTGTTCAACAGACTTTTAGAACAAAGAAAAGCCATTGTTGAAGATACGCCAGGCGTTACAAGAGACAGGCAATATGGTATTTCAGAATGGAATGGAAAGTCTTTTAATGTAATTGACACAGGTGGATTTGTAGCAGGTGGCGACGATGTTTTTGAAAAAGAAATTAGAGCACAGGTGTTGATAGCAGTAGAAGAGGCCGATGCAATACTTTTTATGGTGGATGCCAGTACAGGGATTACTACACTTGATGAATCTATGGCCGATATACTCCGTCCTGCAAAGAAACCTGTGTTTCTAGTAGTGAACAAAGTAGACAACAATGCTCGCTTAATGGAAGCCAGTGAATTTTATTCATTGGGATTTGAACATATATTTTTTATTTCTTCCATGTCTGGAAGCGGAACCGGAGAAGTATTAGATGATGTTGCAAAGTTGATCACCGTTGAGGCAGAAGAGTTTAATGCAGAACTTCCCAGAATTGCAATTATTGGTCAGCCAAATGTTGGTAAATCTTCATTACTTAATGCGATGGTGGGTGAGGAAAGGACTATCGTTAGTGAAATTGCTGGAACAACAAGAGACACCATCCATACACACTACAATCTTTTTCAAAAAGATTTCATTTTGATTGATACTGCTGGAATAAGACGCAAAAACAAGGTGCATGAAGACATAGAGTTTTATTCTGTAATTCGCGCAATCAAAGCGGTAGATGAAGCGGATGTTTGTTTGATGATGATTGATGCAGAAAATGGAATTGCACAACAAGATTTAAATATTTTTTCGTTGGCCGTAAAGAAAGGCAAAGGAATTGTGTTTATCGTAAACAAATGGGATCTCGTAGAAAAAGTAACCAACACTGCAAAAGATTATGAAAAACAATTAAAAGAACGCCTAGCTCCATTTACAGATATTCCTATCATTTTTATTTCGGCAAAAGAAAAAACAAGAGTATTTAAAGTAATTGAGACTGCTTTGGATGTTTGTGAGAGCAGAAAAAGAAGAATCCCTACGTCAAAGCTAAATGATGAAATGTTGCCTGTAATTGAGGCGTACACGCCACCTCTAGTTAGAGGAAATTCTGTCAAGATTAAATTTATAACTCAGTTACCTACTGCAGTACCTAGCTTTGCTTTTTTTGCCAATTACCCAGATGATATCAAAACACCATACAGGAACTATTTGGAAAACAAGTTGCGAGAGAAATTTAATTTTAAAGGCGTTCCCGTTAGGATATTTTTCAGAAAGAAGTAAAAAAAGAGGCGACCAAAAAGTCGCCTCGGTTTTATTTGACCCAAAACTATTTGCTGAATTTATAAAATGCGCCTATCAGAAAGCTACCGGAAGATCCTTTTGGCGTTTCATCTTTTGCATAAAAAACGTTGTTTGTTGCTGATTCCCACCTCAATTCAGGAATAATAGATAAGTTGCCAAAAGAGAAGTTTGCTGTTAGCGTATTTGCAAGAATGGTACCACCTTTTGCTGCAGTACTTAGTGCAGATAACTGGTACTTGTCGTTGAAGACCTCAGTTCTTAAAGTCAAGTCAAATTTAGTGCTTGGCGTATAATTAAGGTAAGTAGCTATACCTGACCATGCCCTTGCTTTACCGTATCCAGACTCGGTTTTTAATTTTGTAGTGTTGACTGTAGCATTTAAATCTGCACTAAATTTGTCACTAATGTTATAGATAAATAACACCTCAAATTGTCTGATTTTGGCTAAATCAGTTGGTCTTTGGTTGCCAATATAGTTTAGCAAAATACTAACGTCATCCGTGATGTATTGGGAATACTGCATCAAGAATGATTTTTTATTTGGATTTGGTGGATCTCTATAATCGGTTGCATTGGAAACACCAATCATAAAATCCGATGATTTACCAAATGAGAAGTCTGCCTTTACACCTGTTTGAAGAAATGGACCATATGAAAACATGTAAGACATGCTGTAGTTTTTGTTTACATAAGGTTCCATTAATTCGTATCCAACATGTGTGCCCCATGTTCCTGCTGTCAACTTTAGCCAATCTGTTGGTGAATAGTACGCATAAAGTTGTTTAATATAGGATAGCACACCCTTGTCGTTATATGCAAATTCTCTTTGTCTTTTCCCTGCAGCAAAGTCGGCCGTGAAGCCGAATTTCTCATCTTCATAATCAAGTTTGGCTTCAACCATTCCTAAAGCCAGTTTTCCTGTAGTATTGGTAAAGCTTGTCCTGTTATTTGAAACATTGCTCTTAAAATCAGATCTGAAATAACCGTCGATGGCACCTGTAAATTTAAATTTTGACTTTTTTCGGGTAGAATCTTCTTGTGCATTTACAGCAGTTGTAAGACAGAACAGAAGTACAATTACGGAGATTTTTCGTAACATTGTTTTGATTTTTTAGTTTTTAAAGAGGGTATGGCAAAGGCGAATGTTCTAGTCCAACACCGCCCCGCGCTGTACCCTTGTTTGTTTCTTTATTTTTCTAAGCTTTCTGAGGGTTCCTTCCATATTTTTCATCATGTTGTGTACTATCTAATCCCAACTCTTCCTCTTCCTCACTAACGCGAAGTGGCTGAATCAAATTGATGAATTTGAAAATGAGGAAAGACACGACAAACGAATAAACTACTGTAATTCCCATCGCCTTTAACTGAGTAAAGAAGAATTCAGGATTACCATAAAATAGTCCATCGTTACCTGCACTATTTACTGCTTTGGTAGCAAATACACCTGTAAGAATCATGCCTACAATACCGCCTAAACCGTGACAAGGAAATACATCCAGGGTGTCATCCAAGGTTGATTTTTGCTTGTAATGAACAGCAATGTTCGAAATGATTGCAGCAAAAACACCAATGAAGATGCTTTGTGGAATACCAACAAAACCTGCTCCAGGGGTAATGGCTACAAGTCCAACCACTGCACCTATACAAAATCCAAGTACTGAGGGCTTTTTCCCTTTCATCACGTCAAAAAACATCCAGGAAAGTCCAGCTGCACCAGCTGCTGTATTTGTTGTAGCAAAAGCGGAAACTGCCAAGCCATTTGCCCCTAAGGCTGATCCAGCATTAAAACCAAACCAACCAAACCATAAAAGGCCAGTCCCAATTAAAACATAGGGTACATTGGCCGGAGGAATTTCTGCACCATCAATATGTGCTTTTCTGCGCTTGAGTACAAGCACACCTGCCAAGGCAGCACAACCTGCAGAAATATGAACCACTGTTCCACCTGCAAAGTCTAAGGCACCCATCTTGAACAAAAATCCATCAGGATGCCAGCTCCAATGTGCCAATGGGGCATAAACTAAAATACTGAAGAGAATGATGAAAAGTATGTAGGAGGTAAACTTTACCCGCTCTGCTAATGCGCCTACTACCAAACCAGGAGTAATAATTGCAAACATCAATTGAAACAAGGAGAAGAGTGTTTTAGGGATGGTAGGAGCCAAACCCCATGGTTCAGCATTATTCACATCTTTAAAGAAAAGATGCGTCATTGGATTACCAACAAATCCACCAACCGATTCGCCAAAGCATAAGCTATATCCAAATGTGATCCAAATTACACTAACCACACCTGCTGCAACTGTACTTTTTATCATAGTAGAAATCACATTCTTTCTGTGAACCATTCCGCCATAAAAAAAAGCCAAACCGGGAGTCATTAGAAATACAAGGGCAGTAGAAATGAGTACCCATGTAATATCGGCCCCATTGTAAACACCAGCTTTATCCTCAAAATTGGGTAGAACTGGAGTAAAAATCGCAACAATAGATAATAGCGCTAAAATGATAAAAGGCAGTTTGTCTCTTAGGAATTTCGACTTCATTTCAGTTGGTTTGGTTAAATATTCAATTATTTATTTGTCAAAACTATAAAAAAAGCGCTTAAAACGTCACAATATAAAATATATAAATAAATGTAATATGACAAATAAAATGAATAAATTTATGATAATCAATTATATATATTAGTTATTCATAATTAGATGTGGAAAAGAATACATATAATAAATATATATAGAATATAATATAATATGTAAATCATCGTAAAAAAATAGGACCAGCATGCTGGTCCTATTTTCATTTAATTTGAGTGGGTATCTATGACATAAACTGACTTCTGTCTTTTGATTCCAAAAAGGATTCACCCATAAGAAATTCATCCACTTTTCTGGCGCATTCCCTTCCTTCACTTATTGCCCAAACTACAAGCGATTGGCCCCTTCTCATATCACCGCAGGTAAAAATTTTAGAAATATTCGTTTTGTAATCTTTTTCAGAAGCTTTTACATTTCCTCTTTCATCCAATTCAACATCCAGTTGGTCAAGCATTCCTTCTTTTTGGGGAGATATAAAACCCATGGCCAACAAAACGAGATCACAGGCTATTGTTTTTTCTGATCCTCCTTTTTCAATAAATTTGCTGGGTTTACCATCATCTGATTTCCACTCTAGTTCTACTGTTTTTAATGCAACTAAATTCCCTTCTTCGTCACCAATGAATTCTTTTGTGGCAATGGCCCAAGATCGATCACAACCCTCTTCATGTGAGGTAGTTGTTTTAAGCACCATAGGGTAGGTGGGCCAGGGCATAAATTGGTTTCTGTTATCTGGTGGTTTAGGCATGAGTTCAAATTGAGTTACCTGTTTTGCACCTTGTCTATTTGAAGTGCCAACGCAATCGCTGCCTGTATCACCGCCTCCCATTACAATTACATTTTTTCCTTCTGCAGAGATTAAGTGGGCTGAAATATTACTTTCAATTTCTTTTTTATCTAGTGGGTTAGCACCGGAAACCAGTTTATTTTGTTGTTTTAAAAAGGGCATGGCATAATGAATGCCTTTTAGATCTCTGCCTGGAATGGTAAGGTCTTTTGGTACTGTTGATCCCCCAGCCAATACAATTGCATTGTATTCTCTCAGTAGGTCATTCAGGTTCACATTTACTCCCACATTTGCGTTGCATACAAAAGCAATGCCTTCTTTTTCCATTACCTCAATGCGTCGTTCAATTACTTTTTTTTCCAATTTGAAGTCAGGTATTCCATACCGCAACAATCCTCCAGGATGTTCATCACGCTCAAATACAGTTATGGTATGTCCAGCTTGATTAAGTTGAGCGGCTGCAGCCAGGCCAGCCGGACCGCTTCCTACTACTGCAATTTTTTTGCCAGTCCTAATAACAGGAATTTTAGGTTGTACATACCCTTTTTCGAAAGCAATTTCAATAATGTGTTTTTCAATTTCCTCGATGTTTACTGGCGGTTGATTGATGCCCAATACACATGCGCTTTCACAGGGTGCTGGACAAATTCTTCCAGTGAATTCGGGGAAGTTATTTGTTGAAGTTAAAATTTCATAAGCTTCTTTCCACTCTTGTTTATATACAGCGTCGTTAAATTCGGGAATGATATTGCCAAGTGGACAACCATGGTGGCAGAAAGGAACACCACAATTCATACATCGAGCTGCTTGTTTGTTCAACACATCTTCCGCAAATGGTTGAATAAATTCATTGAAATTTTTTATTCTTTCTTTTGTATCAGTTTTAGTGGGACTGACTCTGTCATATTCTATAAATCCTGTGGGTTTACCCATTGTTCATTTTATTTAATGTTCAGTTCAATGCCTACTTTTTGTTTTGACAATGCTAGTTTATAATCTCGTGGAAATACTTTTATGAAACGATCTATTTGAATTTCAAGATCACTCAATAAATACTTTGCAACTGCACTTTTTGTTGATTGTAGGTGTTCTTCTAACAATGCTTGTAACAAGTAATGGTCTTGTTGATCTAGTGAATCTAAATCTACCATCTCGTGGTTGCATTTTTCATGAAAGTTATCACGACTATCGTACACATACGCAATACCACCACTCATGCCTGCTGCAAAATTTCTTCCCGTTTCTCCTAAAATAACAACTGTTCCTCCTGTCATGTATTCACAACCATGATCACCCACGCCTTCTACAACTGCTGTTGCACCGGAATTCCTGACTGCAAATCTTTCGCCCGCTTTTCCCCTGATGAAAGCTTTTCCTGAGGTTGCACCATAGAATGCAACATTGCCAATAACAATATTTTCTTCCGGAATAAAGCTGGAATCTTTATGCGGATAAACAACCAAGGTTGCTCCACTTAATCCTTTTCCAAAATAATCATTTGCATCACCTTCAAGTTCAAGCTTAATACCTCTAGTATTAAACGCGCCAAAACTTTGACCTGCTGTACCTGTAAATTTCAGATGAATCGTATCAAGCGGTAATCCCTCTGCACCATAAATTTTTGTGATCTCATTGCTGAGCATAGTACCAGTAGTTCTATCTGTATTTTTTATGGGATAATCAAGCAACACCTTTTCCTTTTTTGTTAAGGCATTAGCTGCATCTTCCATCAGTTTCCAATCCAACACATCAGCTATTCCGTGGTCTTGTTCCTCTTGTTTATAGATGCCGGTATACTTATCTGTAGGTTCTTTGTACAGAACAGGGGAGAGGTCTAATTTACTGTATTTCCAATGTTGTATGTCCTCTCTCATTTTTAAAGCATCAGCTTGACCGACCATCTCTTCAATGCTTTTGTAGCCTAGCTCAGCCATTATTTCACGTAATTCAGTAGTTAAGAACTTGATGAAGTTTACAACATACTCTGCAGCTCCATTGAATCTTTTTCTAAGTTCAGGATCTTGTGTAGCAACACCAACTGGACAAGTATTAAGATGACATTTTCTCATCATGATACACCCTTCAACAACCAATGCTGCAGTGGCAACACCCCATTCTTCTGCACCTAACAAAGTGGCTATGGCTACATCCTTACCCGTTTTTAGTTGTCCGTCTGCCTGAAGTACAACGCGACTTCTTAATTTGTTTTTTACCAAGGTTTGTTGCGCTTCTGCCAAGCCCAATTCCCATGGCAATCCTGCATGTCTAATTGAGCTCATCGGTGATGCTCCTGTACCACCGTCATGGCCGGAAATTAAAACAACATCAGCCTTGGCCTTTGCAACTCCTGCAGCAATTGTACCCACCCCTGCTTTTGAAACAAGTTTAACACTGATCCTTGCTTTTCTATTTGCATTTTTTAAATCAAATATCAACTGTGCAAGATCCTCAATTGAATAAATATCGTGATGGGGTGGAGGAGAAATTAAACCTACACCAGGTGTTGAGTGCCGAACTTTTCCAATCCATTCATCCACTTTGTGCCCCGGTAATTGGCCTCCTTCACCAGGCTTTGCACCTTGGGCCATTTTTATTTGTAACTCATCGGCTTCAGTGAGGTATTGAGCAGTAACGCCAAATCTTGCTGAAGCTACTTGTTTAATAGAGGACCTCATTGAGTCTCCATTAGCCATGGGTTGGTAACGAATGGCATCTTCACCTCCCTCACCTGTGTTGCTTTTAGCGCCAAGCCTGTTCATGGCTATGGCAAGGGTTGTATGTGCTTCCCAAGAAATAGATCCAAACGACATTGCCCCTGTGGCAAATCTTTTGTATATATTTTCTGCCGGTTCAACTTCATCTAAAGATATGGATGGTCTTAATGGATTGAAGGCAAACATACTTCTAAGTGTACATGCCTTTTCGCCTTGGTCGTTTACTAATTTTGAATATTTTTTGAAAGCAGTGTAGTCGCCAACCCTGGTTGAATGTTGCAGCAGATGTATGGTTTGTGGGTTGAATAAATGAAATTCACCTTTTCTTTTCCATTGGTAAATACCACCTACAGGTAGTCTATCTACTGGAATGGTTTTTTTGCTGAATGCCAGGTTGTGTTTTGCCAAAGCCTCTCTTGCAATTTCATCTAAACCCATTCCTTCGATTCGAGAAACAGCACCAGTAAAATATTTGCTTACAACATCTTGATTAAGCCCGATGATTTCAAAAATCTGCGCACCTTGGTAAGATTGAAGCGTAGAGATTCCCATTTTTGAGAAAACTTTCAATAAGCCATCGTTTACAGCTTTGATGTAATTTTTCTTTAAAGTTTCTGGGTCTTGTTCAGTTCTTATTTTTCCGCTGATACGCATATCTCTGATACTTGACAATGCCAAATACGGATTGATGGCTGTAGCACCAAAGCCAATAAGACATGCGAAATGATGGACCTCCCAAACATCACCTGCTTCAACAATAATTCCAACTTTACCTCTATGTCCCTTTCTAATTAAATGGTGGTGAATTGCTGCAGTAGATAGCAAAGATGGAATAGGGGCATGATCTGAATCGACGGCCCTGTCTTGTAAAACCAATACTTCAAATCCATCTTCCACAGCATCAACCGCATACCTACAAATTCTATCCAATGCTTTTTTTAATGCCCCCTCAGAACCATCAGCTCTAAAATAGCACTGTAATGTTTTGGCTTGAAAAATGCCAGTATCAATACTTCTTATTTTTTCAAGATCATGGTTTGTTAATACCGGATGTTTTAAAGCAACAGTATGACAACTCAACGGGTCCTCAATTAACATATTGCCATTGTTTCCAACAAACGTTGCCAAAGACATAACAAGCCGCTCTCTAATTGGATCAATTGGAGGATTGGTAACCTGCGCAAATAATTGTTTAAAATAACTACTGAGGTGTTGCGGTTGATCACTTAATATGGCTAATGGTATATCTGTGCCCATAGAGCCTATTGGCTCTTTACCATCAAGTGCCATAGGGGCAATAATATTTTCTAAGTCTTCTGAACTGTAACCAAAAGCTTTTTGGTACTTGAAAACTTGATCTGCTTGTAAATGCGTGAACGTAACTCTTGGTTCAGGTAATTCATTCAGCCTAATCTTATATTTATTCAAATAATCAGCATAGGGTTTTTTTCCGCAAATACTTTTTTTCACCTCATCATCACTAATAATTCTTCCCTCTTCTATGTCCACAACGAACATCTTTCCCGGTTGTAGTCTTCCTTTTTCAATGATTAATTTAGGATCTACAGGAAGTGCACCTGTTTCTGAAGCCATAATTACTCGATCGTCTGAAGTTACACAGTACCTAGATGGCCTTAGTCCGTTTCTATCCAATGTTGCACCAATCATTCTCCCATCTGTAAAAGAAATTGATGCTGGTCCATCCCATGGTTCCATTATGGATGCATGGAATTCATAAAAAGCTTTTTTAACAGGATCCATTTGCTCATCACCATCCCATGCCTCTGGTATCAACATCATCATTACATGTGGAAGTGAACGCCCCGTTAATGTGAGTAACTCAATCATGTTGTCTAAACTTGCAGAATCACTCTGACTACCTGAAACCAGCGGTAGAATCATCTCCATTTCTTGTTTTGAGAAATAAGGGGAAGTAAATCCTTTTTCATTGGTTTTAATCCAATTCAAATTTCCCTGCAACGTATTGATCTCTCCGTTGTGTGCAATAAAACGGAAAGGCTGTGCCAATTTCCAGGAAGGGAAAGTATTGGTAGCAAATCTGGAATGGACAAGGCCTAATGCACTTACAACTTTTTTGTTGTTTAAATCAGGAAAGTAAGACCTTACCTGCATGCTGGTAAGCTGTCCTTTATAAACTACTACTTTGTAAGACAATGAAGCAAGGTAAAAGCCAATGGGATCTTTCTTTACTGAATTGTGAATAAGGTGACTGGCATAGTTTCTCAGCACAAATAATTTTCTTTCAAACGCCATGGGGTCTGTAATATGGTCTGGACAAGCAATAAATACTTGCTCCATATCTGGCTCAACAGAGCGTGCAGTGAAACCAATGTCTTGGGGATTGACAGGCACTTTTCTCCACGCCAAAACTTCCATGCCCAACTCTTCTGTGGCCCTCGTAAAAATATCCCTACATTCCTCTCTTAACCTCAATTCTTGAGGAAAAAATACCATGCCAACGCCATATCTACCAAAGGCTGGTAAATGGACACCCATTTTTAAACATTCATCAAAGAAAAAAGCGTGGGGTGTTTGAATCAAAATTCCGGCACCATCTCCCGTATTGCTTTCACAACCACAGGCACCACGGTGCTCCATATTTTCTAAAATGGTTAGTGCATCTGAGATTACTTGGTGACTTTTATTTCCTTTAATGTTCGCAACAAAGCCAATTCCACATGAATCTCTTTCAAACTCTGGACGATACAATCCCTGATTTCTTGACATATGAAAACCGATTTAAAAAAAATTCTAATAAAAAGGGTCGTTAGGTAAAAAATATCTAACATAATGGCAGGCACTCCTTTGAAAATACGAAATAGGAGTGATTCCTTAAATAAAAATTCAAGAATTTAATTAATAAGTTTTCAACGCAAATATTTATTCAGCGTAGCTACTTACCGGCTCACAAGTACAAACCAAATTGCGATCGCCATAAGTGTTGTTTACCCTGGCAATGGTTGGCCAAAATTTGTTTGTTTTTAGACGTTCAATTGGAAATGCAGCCTTCTCTCTACTGTAAGGCCTATTCCATAATGTTGAACAGATATTCATTTGTGTATGAGGGGCTCTTTTTAAAACATTTTCTTTTTTGTCTGCAGACCCATTTTCAATTTCTCTGATTTCATTGCGAATTGAAATCATTGCATCACAAAAACGATCCAACTCGCCCTTATCTTCACTTTCTGTAGGTTCAATCATGATGGTTCCAGGTACAGGGAAACTCATAGTAGGTGCATGGAAGCCATAGTCTATTAATCGTTTAGCAATATCTTCCGCTTCTATATCTGCTGTTTTTTTGAAGGGCCTAAGGTCTACAATAAATTCGTGTGCGCAGGTATTGTTGCTTCCCAAATAAAGCACATCATAGTGACCATTTAGCCTGGTCCTCATATAGTTGGCATTCAAAATTGCGAATTCAGTGGAAGCCTTTAATCCTTTACTGCCCAACATTCTGATGTAACCATAACTGATTAAAAGTATGCTGGCACTTCCATAAGGAGTTGCACTCACCGCTGTATTACCCTTAGCAGTATCTACTGGATTACCAGCAATAAAACTATGTCCAGGTAAAAATGGAGACAAATGTGATTTCACACAAATGGGTCCCATACCTGGACCACCACCACCATGTGGTATTGCAAATGTTTTATGCAAGTTGAGGTGGCAAACATCAGCACCAATTAATCCCGGTGCTGTTAGTCCAACTTGTGCATTCATATTCGCTCCATCCATATACACTTGACCACCATGCTGGTGTATAATATCGGTCATGTCTATCACTGTTTCTTCATACACCCCATAAGTACTTGGATAGGTAATCATGATACCTGCAAGTGTTTCACTGTATTGTGTTGCTTTTTCAGTGAGGTCATGCATGTCTATGTACCCATTATCTAATGCCTTTACCACTACCACTTTCATGCCAGCCATAACTGCAGAAGCAGGATTTGTGCCGTGCGCAGATATCGGTATCAACATCACGTTTCTGTGGTGGTCTCCTCTAGACAAATGATATCCTCTTATGGCAAGTAAACCAGCGTATTCTCCCTGCGCTCCGCTGTTGGGTTGCAGGCTGCATGCATCAAATCCAGTAATTTCATTGAGGTATTTTGAAAGAGCTTCAAGAATAAATTGATAGCCTTTGGTTTGTTCTTTTGGTGCAAATGGGTGAATGCTGCTCCAGCAGGGGAGACTCAACGGCATCATTTCTGTAGCTGCATTTAATTTCATGGTGCAACTTCCAAGTGATATCATCGAGGTATTTAAGGATAGATCTTTGTTCTCTAAAAATTTGATATACCGCATCATCTTACTCTCACTGTGGTAACTGTTAAAAACAGTTTGATCCAAGTAGGTAGAAGTTCTTGTTAGTGCAGTTGGAATGTTTGAAAGGTACTCATTTTCTGAAATGGTAAGCGTTGCGTTTCCAGCTTCACCAAAACAATGGATTACATCCAGCACTGCAGCCGGAGTAGTGGTTTCATCGAAACTGATTCCTACTTGATTTTGGTTGATCAGCCTAAGGTTGATGTGTTTATCAGCAGCCGCTGTTACTATTTTACTTGCATCTTTTGTATTGACAACCAAGGTGTCAAAGTAGTGTGGTGAAGCGAGTTGCTGACCCATTTCTGTTAGCGACTTTGCTGCAGCTTGGGTAAATACAGCTACTCTTGTTGCTATTTGTTTAAGTCCAATCGGACCATGGTAAACCGCATACATTGCAGCCATGTTAGCGAGTAAGGCTTGGGCAGTACAAATGTTTGAGGTGGCTTTTTCTCTTTTGATGTGTTGCTCACGGGTTTGTAATGCCATACGTAAGGCCCTGTTTCCATCTGCATCTATACTCACACCAATTATTCTTCCAGGAAGACTGCGCTTGAAATCATCTTTTGTTGCAAAGAAGGCGGCATGCGGACCACCAAAGCCCAATGGAACACCAAATCTTTGTGATGATCCACAAGCAGCATCGGCACCAAGCTCACCTGGAGGTGTTAATAAAGTCAATGCCAAAAGATCAGTAGTCATCACCACATAACCACCAATGGCATGTACTTTTTCTATGAATATTCTTGGGTCAATCAGCGCACCAATGTTGTTTGGGTATTGTACCAATGCACCAAAATAGCTTGCATCTAATTCAGCAGCGTGCAGACTGCCTTTTACAATTTCAATGCCTATTGGAAGTGCTCGGGTTATTAGAAGATCAAGTGTCTGGGGAAAACATTGTTCATCAACAAAAAAACGAGGTCTTTCAATATTGTCTTGTTTGTTAAGTGCATTAAAAAACATCGTCATGGCCTCGGCTGCAGCAGTTGCCTCATCCAATAGCGATGCATTGGCAATGGGAAGTCCCGTTAGGTCTGTAACCATTGTTTGAAAGTTCAATAAACTTTCCAACCTGCCCTGTGCTATCTCAGCTTGATAGGGCGTATACTGGGTGTACCATCCTGGATTCTCAAAAATATTTCTGAGTATTACACTGGGGGTATACGTATCATAATAACCTTGACCAATAAAATTCTTGGCAACTATGTTTTGTGCTCCAATTTCTTTGATGTGTTCAAGGTAGGCCGCCTCACTCATTGCAGCTGGCGTGTTTAATTCCTTCTGCATACGTATATTGGGAGGCACAGTTTTGTCAATCAAAGCATTCAATGAAGGTTCTCCAATTTCCTTTAGCATATACTTTTCCTCTATTGCTGTAGGTCCGATATGCCTACTCCTGAATTCATTGTTCTGCTGCTCTAAAAGATTCATGTATTTAAAAATTAAGTGTGAGCTACTTTTTTGATGCTATAGATTTGCAAATTTAATTAGATAGCAGCAGTATTTGCACACTTTGTATATCAGAAAAGCTGAATGTGGATTAAATGGTGAAACAGGAGGTATATACCTTTTTTGGCTTTATTTTTGATGTATGGAAAATGACCTCTTAATCAACTGGGAAAAAAAGGCTTTGGAACATGAAAAGTTGTACAAAAACTTTCTAAAAAAGGTGGATAAAAACAAGGCCCTCAAACAATTGCCTGAATTTCATGATGAAGCTTTCGAGAAGGTGGATTGCTTAAAATGCGCCAATTGCTGCAAAAACTATTCTCCAAGGTTTAAAACCCCTGATATCAAAAGAATCAGTAAGGTTGTAGGAATGAAGGAAGGTGTTTTTATAGATACCTACCTGAATATTGATGATGAAGGTGATTATGTGCTAAAAACAAAGCCTTGTTCGTTTTTGCAAGCCGATAATACTTGTTCAATTTACGAAGATCGCCCATCTGATTGTAGGAGATATCCTTACACCGATGAGGATGTTTTCCTTAAACGTCCTTCCATCACACTTAAAAACACCTCTTTTTGTCCTGCAGCCTATTATGTGATTGAAAAGTTGATGGAAGTGGAAAAATAAACTAATAATTCAATTTTTTGATTGTCGGGTTCTTAATCCAATTTAAAGCTACAATTCCGATGGTCATCATACCTCCAAACACCACAGCGGGTATAACGCCCATCAGTCTGGATGCAAAGCCACTTTCAAATGCACCCAATTCATTTGATGAGATGATGAAAATACTATTTAAAGAAGAAACACGACCTTTCATGGCCTCTGGTGTTTTTAGTTGAAGTACCGTAGATCGTACAATAACACTTATTCCATCCAGCACGCCCGATAAAAGTAGTGCTGAAAAGGACAACCAAAAGAGCGTGGATAACCCAAAAACAATCATAGAAAGTCCAAATCCTGCTACACAATACAACATAATTTTTCCTTGATTTTTTCTCATGGGTAAGAAATTAATAACCAGCATAACCATGATTGCACCAATGCCCGGAGCAGATCTTAATATACCCAATCCCTCTGCTCCGGTATTTAAAATTTGATCAGAGAAGTAGGGTAGAAGCGCAGTAGCTCCTCCAAAGAAAACCGCAAAAAGGTCTAGGCTCAAAACACCCAGTATGTCTTTGGATTGCCAAACAAATTTGATCCCTTCTTGTATGCTTTTCAACATTGGTTCTCTATTTAATACAACCACAGGTGGTTTGGGTTTGATGAAAAAGAGCACCAATACTGAAGTGGACAGCATCACAATCATGGTTACAAATGCAAAGGTGATTCCTTTTTCTCCATACAACAATCCCCCTATAGCGGGTCCTGTTACAGCGGCTATTTGCCAAGAACTGCTGTGCCAACTTGTTGCGTTGGGTAGTTCCTCTTTTGGAACCAACATACTCACCAATGCAAATGAAGTAGGACCACTAAATGCCCTGGCAATGCCGGTTAAGAATGCAATAATATAAATGGAAACTAGTATTGAAGGTTTGCTAAAACTCATCAATGCATGTTCGCTGGTGATATACGTAAAAAGTATGGTCAAGACCAAATTACCTGCAATACTGTAGTGAAGTAATTTTTTTTTATCACTTTTGTCAATAATATATCCTGAGTAGATCGCCATTACCACGGCGGGCATAAACTCAACCAATCCTATTAAACCAATGCTGAATGGATCTTTGGTGATGGCAAAGACTTCCCAACTGATGAGTGTTGCTTGCATGGTCAGTACCATGATGAACAAAAATCTTGCCAAAACATAAATTCGGAATTCCGGATGTTGCAAAGCAGCAAAGCTTTTATGGTTGAACATCCTAGACATTTGAATGTATTTTGTAATTGATCTTCATTAATTGGTTACTAAAAAGTAATTACATGCTGACCCCCTGTATAGTCCCTATCCAATGCATTTAGTATGGTGTTCAAATGTTCTTCGTTGTTAAGGAAATCCGCATTGCTCGCATCCACAAACAATGTTTTCATTTGGTGTTGCTTTATATAGCCAGTATAAGTCTCTTGTATTTTAAAGAGGTAGTCGTCTTTTATATTTAATTCATAGGTGCGGTTTCTTTTCTTGATGTTTTCTTGGAGTTTATTTACTGGAGCATGTAGGTAAATAAGAATATCCGGTTGAATCAGTTGGGGTTGCATCATATCAAACAAACGTTGAAACAGTCGAAATTCGTCGTCTGGCAAATTAACTTTTGCAAAAAGAAGGCATTTTGTAAAAAGATAATCAGAAACTGTTGTGGTTTGAAATAAGTCTTGCTGGCCCAACAGGTCTTTCATTTGCTTAAAACGTTCTGCCATAAAAAACAGCTCTACTGAAAATGCGTATTGTACTGGATTTTCGTAGAACTTGGCTAAAAAAGGGTTATCCGCAAATTCTTCAAGCACCAATCTGGCATTAAGCTTAGTTGATAACAAATTGGCCAAAGTGGTTTTACCAGCGCCAATATTTCCTTCTATTGTTATGAATTTGTACTTCATTTTGTCAAACTTACTGCACGTATTATAAAAGCTTATTTTTTTCTTTGGGTGTTTTGATTGTACACAGAAACATCCAAGTTGTCTTCACAATCCATAAGCAATTGATTGATCGTTTTTCCTCTAGCTGGGTCAAGCAAGTCGGGTTGGAGTTCATTCATCGGGATCAAAACAAATTTTCTAAAGGCAATTCGTTCATGGGGTATTTTTAATCCGGGTACATTAACAACCTCCCCTTTGAAATACAAGATATCAATATCAATGGTCCTAGCCCCATTCTTTTCCAACCTTTTTCTTCCCATATCCTGTTCAATGGATAGTATTTCATTTAAGAGCTCAGAAGCCGTTTTTTGAGTGGATATCTCCAGCACCTGGTTTAAAAATGCCGACTGCGCTTTATTGCCCCAGGCTGCGGTTTCATAAATGGACGATTTTCTAAAGATTTTGATGTTGTGTTGTTCAATATTTGTACAAGCCTTGTCTAGGTAGTACAAACGATCACCAATATTGCCACCTATCAATAAATATGCAGGATTCATAAATTTGGTTCTTTGAGGGCGGGTAAAGTTCTTTATTTTAGTGTTCTAAATGATTAATGAGTGAAAAGTTTTTTTAAGAGTTTTTTTGCCAGTCTACTTGCGATAGTCATATTCTTTGGCTTACTATTCGTTTTATTCTTTGGAATAGCCGGAGCACTTCTTGCAGATGAGCAAGTTAGTATTGAGGCCAATGCTGTGCTACTCATTGACCTATCAAAGCAGATGAGTGATAGAAAGTCGGATGATCCTTTTGCAGAATTTACAGGTGAAGAGGTCTACCCAGCACTTTCTGAGTCAGTCAAACTGATTAAACATGCTGCCAAAGACAGCCTCATTAAAGGGATTTTCTTGATTTCAAATGACAATTCAAATGGATTTGCAAGCTCATCAGAACTAAGAAATGCGCTTGAGTTTTTTAAGAAATCCAATAAGTTCATCATTGCCTATGGAGATTATATTTCACAGTCGGCTTACGGTATTTCTTCTATAGCAGACAAAATCTATTGTAACCCCAAAGGTATTTTTGAATGGCAGGGGATGTCTGTTGAATATGTTTTCTTCAAAAGTTTATTGGATAGGTTAGAGGTGAAACCACAGATATTTTATGCAGGTAAATTTAAAAGTGCAACAGAGCCTTTTAGAGAAACTGCAATGACTCCGGCAAACAAAGAACAGACAAAGGTTTGGCTAAATGATATTTACGGTGAACTGCTATCCCATGTTGCAAAATCCCGCAAAATAAATCCAGATACCTTAAGGGCCTATGCAAATCGCTATGAACTCAATTCCCCTGAAAAGGCAGTATCTGCGAAGCTATTAGATGGTGTAAAATACGACGATGAAGTAAAACAAGAAGTAAAATCACTTTTAAGGCTTTCAAAATCAGATAAGATCAATTTTATTGGTTTATCTGCTTATGCTAAAGGAGCAGGAATTGAAGAAGGATTTTCAAAAAATAAAATTGCCTTGGTAATTGCTGAAGGCGATATCATATATGGTAAATCAACGCTAGGGTCAGTTTCTTCTGATGAGTATCTATCCATTTTAAGGAAGTTAAAAAATGACCAATCCATAAAGGCTATTGTTTTACGCGTAAATTCTCCAGGTGGAAGTAGTTTGGCCAGTGAAATCATTTGGCGTGAAATTGAAATGATCAAGAAGGAAGGAAAGAAAGTGGTTGTTTCCATGGGTAATGTGGCTGCAAGTGGCGGATATTATATTGCTTGTAATGCGGATAAAATATTTGTACAGTCCAATACCATAACCGGGTCAATTGGTGTATTTTCTGTAGTTCCTGATTTCTCCTCTTTTATGAAAAATAAATTGGGAATTACTTTTGATCGGGTATCTACATCTGCTTATGCAGGTGTTCCAAGTCTTACAAGAGCCATGTCTGAAGAAGAAAAAAAGATAATTCAGTCGGAAGTTGATAAGATTTATTTCAGTTTTACATCCAGGGTTGCCGAAGGGCGTAAACGAAACATAGACTATATTGATAGTATTGCACAGGGAAGGGTATGGACTGGGAAAAGAGCCATTGAGCTTGGTTTGGCTGATGAGTTGGGTGGATTAGAAGATGCGCTTGCGTCTGCAGCTAAACTTGCTGGAATCAAAGATTTCCGCGTAAAGACTTATCCAGAGCCTAAGTCTTTTTTAGAATACATTATGGAAGGCTATCCATCAGATTTCACCTCTTCTTCTATCAAGAAAGAGTTGGGGACCGAGGAGTATGAAATCTACCGTAGAATGAAAGAATTAAAAAATGAAAAAGGAGAGATTAAGACTAGATTGCCTTTCGAACTATCAATTCATTAATTTTACCGGATGAACGATTCTCCCAAGCAGTACCGTCAGGTTGTTGCGATGCTCGCAATTGCAAAAGCCAGCCTAAAATCTATTTTTCGAAGTCCTTCTGCAGTCATTTTTAGTTTTCTTTTCCCAATTATCTTTATTCTTGTATTTGGTTTTTTAACTTCCACAACACCAGTAATACGTGTTACTTTTTCTGAGAAGTCATCTACCCAAAACGAGCTGTACAAAAAATTGATTGAAAAGTCCAATCTCAAGATTGTTACACAACCTGAAAAAATATCGCTCCAGGAATTAGAAAAAGGACATATCACAGCAATACTCAATATCAAAGAGATTGCACCCAATGCTTTTCCAAAATATGTAGTTGAGATCAAAACATCTACAGCTGCAGTTGATCGAATTGGTATTTTGCAATCCATTATTCAGCAAGCAATAACAGAATTGGATCTTTTAAATTTTCCCAAAAGGCCTACATACGCCTTTATGGAAAAAGAAACCTTGCCTGGAAGAGAATACAGAACAATTGATTTTATTCTGCCCGGTCAGTTGGGATTTTCTTTATTAAGTGCTGGTGTGTTTGGTGTTGCTTTCATATTTTTTAATTTGCGACAAACACTGGTACTAAAGCGTTTTTTTGCCACCCCAATAAAGCGCAGTTATATTGTTTTTGGGGAAGGCCTTGGTCGCATTGCATTTCAAATGATCACAGCAGTAGTGATTCTCTCAATTGGACATTTCGCTTTTAAATTTACATTGGTGAACCAATGGGTGACTTTCCTTGAATTGATGGTATTGAGTTTAGTTGGACTCATTGTGTTTATGGGATTCGGTTTTATTGTAAGCGGATTGGCGTCCAGTGAAAGTACGATACCCCCATTTGCCAATTTGGTTACCTTACCTCAGTTTCTATTGGCTGGAACCTTTTTTCCAGTTGAGAATTTTCCAACCTGGCTGCAACCACTTTGTAAAATTTTACCACTTACTCATTTGAACCAAGCGATGCGAAATGTTGCATTTGAAGGTGCACATCTCACTGATTGTGGTCCACAATTACAGTACTTACTTATTTGGGGAATTATACTCTATGCAGTTGCAATTAAAGTTTTTCGCTGGGAGTAATACTGATTTTATAGTTGCTCAAATTACGTTGTATACCTTCCCATTTTGCTCTCTTGAGCGGAGATGCTTTGAACTTGGTATTAAATGTTGATTTGTCCATTGACAGCCAATCGTTGATTGAAAAATGAAGGATGGCTTCTGAAGGAGTTAGCGCTTTATCTTGATGTGGTTTACTGAATTTGTTCCAGGGACAAACATCCTGACAAATATCACAACCAAAAATCCAATTCTCTGCTTGGTCTTTCAGCTGTTCGGGTAACAAGGCAGATTTAAGTTCAATTGTAAAATACGAAATACATTGAGCGGCATTTATTTCTTTGTTGGGAAGTATAGCGTTTGTTGGACAAGCCTCAATGCATTTGGTACAGGTGCCACAATAGTCTTGTATTAAGGGTTGATCTGCAAGTAGCTCCAAGTCTGTGATGAGCGTAGCAATGAAAAAAAAAGATCCCTTTTTTTTATTGATTAAATTTCCGTTTTTCCCAACCCAACCCAATCCGCTTTTTACAGCCCATGTTCTCTCTAAAACAGGTGCAGAATCAACAAAGCCTCTGCCTTCAATTGCTCCAACTGATTCTCGTATTCTATATAAGAATTCCCAAAGTTTTTCTCTAATTACCAAATGATAATCTTTTCCAAAAGCATATTTGGCAATTTTTGGAGCATTGAAGTCTTGGGTAGTTTCCGGAAAATAATTGTACAAAACGGTGATAACCGACTTAGCACCTGGTACCAAAAGGGTAGGATCAACCCTAAGATCAAAATGGTTTTCCATGTATTTCATTTCACCATGTCTTCCATTTTTTAACCAAGCTTCAAGTCTTGCTGCATCTTCATCTAGTTTTCTAGCTTGGGCAATACCACATTCTTCAAATCCAATTTCGGATGCGATTTGTTTTATTTTTTTTGTATTCTGCTCAAGTTGGCTAAGTAAGCTCATTAACTATTGTTCCAATGCTGATTCTACAGCAGATTTAATTTGAGTAAATAAATCCCTTTTCTGAAAGCTCATCGGCGAAGCAGGTAAAACAATGCCAATGTATTTTCTTTTTAAATCAATCCAAGGCCAAACGCCTTGTGCTGATGCACCCGAATAAACAATGCCTTTTCCATTCCCATTTTCTTCTTCCATCCAGCATCCACTTGCATAATTCCATCCTTTTGTTAGATCTGGATTATAACGGACCCTTGCCTCAGGGTATTGATTACTTAACAAGACTTCAATAGCAGACTCACTCAACACTTTTTTGCCATTGAACATTCCCTTGTTCATAATCATTTGCATGAAATTCAAATAATCAAATGCGGAACAACTGGCTCCAGACGAAGGGTTAGGGGCTTTTCCACCCTCATCATAAAAAGAGGCAGTCTTCATACCAAGTGGTCTGAATAATTTTTCTTGTGCAACTCTGTCAAATGTTTTTTTGGTAATCACTTCCAATACTCTCCCTGCCATATTCAAGCCAACACTGCCATCTGAGAAAGCCTCACCAGGATTATCAACGATTAGTTTTTTAGAAGCAAAAAATTCCATCTCTTCTTCTAATGTATTGAATTTGCTTTTTTGGGTGAACTTAACAATACCGGTAGCATCTGTATCTAATCCCGTTGTTTGTGCAATGCAATGCCTGATCGTAATATAGCCCTTCATGTATTTTCCAAAAACAGGCACGTATTTGCTTACAGGATCATCAAGTTTAATTTTCCCTTCATCCACAAAAATCATTACCAGCGCAGCGGTAAGCCATTTACTGCTGTTACCCAGCGGAGCTGGTGTTTTTAATTTAAAATCTTCAGTATCCTTAAAAAAAATATTTTTTCCGTCTTTTTGAATAACAACCACATGGTCTTTACCCAGGTTTTTTTCATTTTGCTTGATTATTTTTTCAAGCTGACCAAAATCAGTCTGTGCGGATATCGACTGCAAGAATAGCATGAAAATCAATCCCAGACTATATTTTAGACATATTTTAAAGAATGATGCTGACATATTTACCTGTTTGGTATGTGGTTAATAATTTGATGTAATAGTGTAAATCTAGTCATATGAATTTAAACAACTTTACTATACAAGCAACTGAAGTGGTTCAATCAGCCCAACAAGCTGCGTTTAATGGGAAGAATCCCAATATCGAATCGGAACTAGTTCTTCAAAGTCTAGTTGATGTTTTTGATGGAGTAGTGGTGTTTAGGAACGATTAGTTTTAATTAACTCTTTTTTTATTCCGCTCCCTTTACTTCCAAATTTTTTATTTGATGAGGGCTTATTGAAAGTAGGTGTTTCTCCAAGAACAGAAGGTATTCCTACTTTTTCAATTTCCTTTCCTATTAATTTTTCTATACGTTTCAGTTTGTAAAAGTCGTCTTGGTTTATCAAAGTGATTGCAGTTCCTTTGGTTGCAGCTCTTGCTGTTCTTCCAATCCGGTGCACATAATCTTCGCCATCTGGGGGAACATCGTAATTGATTACCAACTCAATTTGGTCTATATCAATTCCTCTACTTAGTATGTCTGTAGCCACAATGATTGGCAAACGTTTTGATGCAAATTCGAGCAATACATTTTCCCTCTGTGATTGGTCGAGGTCTGAATGGATCTCATTTGCATTGTATTTTCTTTTTTGGAGTTGAGCCGTTAGTTGCTTTACGGTTTGTTTTCTCGAACAAAAGATCAAAACAGATTTGTAGGGCTGTTCTCCTAAAATATGTTGAATTAATGGAATTTTCTGTGTGTCATAAACCAAATAAACTAGTTGCTTGATGCTCTCCGGGGGTTTAGACAAAGCGATGCTTACCTCTGCAGGATTAATGAGTATTGTTTTTGCCAATTGCATCATTTTCGGAGGCATGGTGGCAGAGAAAAGGATGGTTTGTCTTTTTGCAGGCAAATGAGAAATGATTTTCATAATGTCGTCATGGAAACCCATGTCTAACATACGATCGGCTTCATCTAAAACCAAGTATTTCAATTCCTTCATTTTTACATAACCCATATTGAGATGGGATATCAATTTTCCGGGAGTAGCAACTACAATATCAACACCTTTTGAAAGCGCCTGTTTCTCTTGTACAAAACTTCCCCCATCACCCCCACCATAGACCGCGATTGAGCTTAAAGAGGTGAAATAGGTAAGGCCATCAAGGTGACTGCTTATCTGGATGGCAAGTTCTCGGGTGGGTACAAGAATAAGGCCATGAACGTTTGTGTCATTTTTTTCTTCAGACAACAATTTGTGTAAAATAGGCAGCAAAAAGGCTGCTGTTTTCCCTGTGCCTGTTTGGGCCGATGCGATAATGTCCTTTCCCTCTAGAATTATTGGTATTGCCTTTTCCTGTATAGGGGTTGGTTTCTGGTAGCCGCTTGCCTCTAAACTTTCAGCTAGGGCTTCATGGAAGTGAAATGATGAAAAATCCAAACTCGTGTAGTTATTATTTATACAAAGGTAGTTTAATTATCTCCACGATTGATTTTCGTCTTCACATCCAATTTCTTTGGTAAATTTGCAACTCAAGCTATTTTATGAAACCTACAATTTTTTTTCGGCTAATTGCATCTTCAATTTTACTTTTTTTAGTTTCTGGAGGTATCGCACAGTCCATTGTTTCTGGGGGTATTTCTACAAATGTATATGTAGAAGCATATAATATTAGGGGTAAGCCATTTAATAATTCAGAAGCCACAAATATCGAAGGATCACCCCTGCTTAACCCAAGTTGGGGTTTAGGTACGGTTTATTTTAAAGATGGTTCTGTTGCACAAAATGTTGAACTTAGGTTCAATCTTGAGAAAAACGAACTCTATTTTAACAGAGAGGGTGAAATGTATGTTTTCAACGATCCGGTCAGCAGCTTTCGTATGAATTATTCTATTTCTGCTGCAAAAAACGAAGTTTATTTCCGTTCAGGATATCCTGTTAATGGTCGCTTGTCTAAAGAAACATTTTACGAAGTGGAAGAAGATGGGGCCAAATTTCAACTCATTAATTATCGGTTTATTTACCTGGCCGATTCTTACCAGTATGGAGGAACTGCAAAAAAAGTTTTTACAGAGAAGGAAGAACTTTATGTTTTTGATGTTGCTTTTGGAAAAACAAGTAAAATCAAACGAACGGAAGCAGATGTACTGAATGCGTTACCTGATTTAAAGGAGAAAATAGCATCTATTGTTAGTAAAAACAAACTGAAGTTAAAGGTGAACGAAGACATGAAAAAGCTTTTTACTGAATTAAATAAATAATCTCCAATGTTTAATATGATTTTTGATAGGTCCCAATTTAAGCAAGTAGTTTTCATAGTATTATTCTTTTTGATGCTCTCTGGCTGTGGAGTTGCTCAAAGCGATCCTGAGCGCACGCAAAAGGAAAACGAGGTGGTAGTAGACAATAAACCTGTTTTAGATTCGGTCAACTTTAAAGTACGTATGATTTCCATCGCCAATGGAGATAGTACAGGCAAATGGAAATTTGCAGAGCAATATTCAAAAGTGGGTGCTATTCTACCTTTTTATCGTGTTATTGCCTATTATGGCAATCTTTACTCAACCAGGATGGGTATTCTTGGCGAGCTGCCAAAGAAAGAAATGTTTGCCAGATTAAGGGAGGAGGTAATGGCCTGGGAAAAAGCAGATCCAACAACGCCAGTAATGCCAGCCTTACACTATATCGTTACAACCGCTCAAGAATCCCCAGGATCTACGGGTAAGTATAGACTTCGTATGCCCAATGCTGAAATTGATAAAGTAATGGCCATGGCAGAAGAAATTAATGCGATTGTATTTCTAGATATACAGGTTGGATTAAGCAGCCTCAAGGAAGAAATTCCAGTTATTGAAAAATACCTAAAACATCCTCGTGTTCATTTGGGTATTGATCCGGAGTTTTCAATGAAAGGGGGGCAAAAACCAGGTACCGTTATTGGTAGTTTTGATGCATCGGATATCAACTATGCAGCATCTTATTTGGCGGATCTTGTAAAGAAAAACGACCTGCCTCCTAAAATTCTTGTGATCCATAGATTTACGCAAGGCATGCTAAAAGAGTACAATCAAATTAAAAATATCCCGGAAGTACAATTTGTTTTAGATATGGATGGTTGGGGTTCTCCTGCTAGAAAAATTAATACGTATAAGCTGTTTGCAAACCGCGAGCCCATTCAGTTTACCGGCTTTAAATTGTTTTATAAAAATGATTTGAAGGAAGCGCCACATCGGTTACTCACCATTAAGGAATTACTTGCGCTAAAGCCGATTCCATTATATATTCAATATCAATGACGCTTAACTGAATTTGTTATTTTAATTTAAGGCCTGGATTATTTCTTATCAAAAACAAGAATCTTGATTGCTAGAACAATCATGATTATTGCGAAAATTCTTTTTACAGTCAATTGTGGTAAGCTAAGCGAATATTTGCTGCCGATATAACTTCCTAAAAAAAAACCAACCGCAAGTAATCCTGCATATTTAAAATCCACATAACCTTGTTTATAATAATTAAGCACGCCCAGTATGCCTACTGGAAATAGAATCATGGCAAGTGAGGTTCCTTGTGCCTGATGTTGTGTCATGCCTAGCAACATTACGAGTGCAGGCACTATAATTATGCCACCTCCAATTCCTACCAATCCTCCCATGAACCCAGCTGCTAGTCCAATCAGTAACAAATAAATGAGCGTTTCCATTTTGATTTTTTTTGATTCCATGTTATTTATTTAAACAGGAACATTCCCCAAGAAAATGGGTAAAATACCTCATTGCACCGCCTACGGCACTGCCGATGGCTACAAATGCTATTTGCCTTGGGTATATCATTCAATGGGCATATTGCCTGAAAAAGTATAACTGAAATCAACTTTCCATGTTTTACCAGCTCTAACTACCTTGAGATCCGTTGGCTTCATACTGTGGGAGTTGGAATAGTTGATGATGGTTACACTATCGCTTAATGGTTCGACTTTGTTGATAAGGATTGATGCTGATTTCAAATTGAGCATTTCTTTTCTAGGCCTTTTCTTCATGTAAGATTGATAACGATTGAAAAGCTCTTGGTCTTCGGCATCTGGACTAAGATACAATGCTGCTTTCTCATAATCTCCATCCAGTACGGAACGAAGAAATTCCCTTCCAGCATCTAAGGGATCTTCGGGTTCATTAAATCCTTCAGGGGTATTGCATGAAAACAAAAAACCCATTAGCATAACAACCGGTAAAAAGATTAAAAATTTTATACGCTTATCCATTGTGTTGATCTTTTTCTTTATCGTATGCTCTTATTATCGCCTTTACCAATCTGTGTCTTACCACATCCTCTTCGTCCAATTCAATGTGTGCAATGCCGTCAATATTTTTGAGAATTCTAGTCGCTTTTTCTAATCCGCTTTTTTGGTTCTTGGGAAGATCAATCTGCGTCAAATCACCAGTGATAATAGCTTTTGCATTTGGACCAATTCTGGTCAAAAACATTTTGATTTGCAGGTCAGTAGTATTTTGTGCCTCATCTAAAATAATGAAGGCATGATCCAATGTTCTTCCCCTCATGTAAGCCAGAGGTGCAATTTCAATAACCCTGGTGGTCATGTAATAACCCAGTTTGTCTGCTGGAATCATATCGTCTAGTGCATCATACAACGGGCGTAAATACGGATCAATTTTTTCTTTCAGGTCTCCAGGAAGAAAACCTAGATTTTCTCCTGCCTCAACAGCTGGTCGGGTTAAAATGATTTTCTTTACAGATTTGTTTTTTAATGCTCTTACGGCTAAAGCTACTGCAGTGTAAGTTTTACCAGTACCAGCTGGACCAATTGCAAAAATGATGTCATTTTTATCGGCTGCACTTACCATCTTTTTTTGGTTCTGTGTTCTGGCTCTAACTGATTTCCCGTTAGGGCCAAATACCAAAACGTCTTGGGGGTTTTTCTCAACAAAATGATCGACGGTTTCAACGTCGTCGCCACCCAATATTTGTTCAAAATAATTTTGACTAACGTTGCCGTTTTTTTGCAAGTACTGAACAAGGGTCTCAATTTTTTCTCTTGCAGAATCAATCTGTTCTGCGGAGCCGCTGAGTTTGATTTGTGTACCCCTGCTGAGGATTTTTAATAAAGGGAATCTTTTTTTGAGTAAGTCAAGTTTTCCATTATTCACTCCAAAGAATTCTATTGGATTGATGGATTCAAGGTTAATGATGGCTTCAGTCAAAGCAACGGATTTTAGGTGTTAATTTGTCAATGGTTTCGTTCTACTCAAATTTAATCTTTTGGTCACGAAACAGCATGCACTTAATTATTAACATCCTGTGGGTAAACTTCTGTTTAATCTTTCGGGTAAGGATTTATTAACGAATACTTCTCAATTGTTTAATAGCATCTATTGGATCTGCAGCACCAAATACTGTGTTGCCGGCAACAAGTACATCAGCGCCTGCATGAATAATGCTTGCTGCATTTTCTAAGGTAACACCGCCATCAATTTCAATTATGGCGCTGGAGCCTTTTTCTGTGATTATTTTTTTTAATTGTTTAATTTTTGGCAAAGTGGCTTTAATAAATTTCTGACCACCAAATCCAGGGTTGACAGACATTAAACAAACCAAATCTACATCAGCAATAATTTCTTCTATAGCAGAAATAGGTGTGTGTGGATTAATGGCAACTCCTGCTTTCATGCCCAAGGACTTTATTTGTTGGATATTTCTATGCAAGTGTCTGCAAGCTTCAACATGCACTGTTAAAACGTCTGCACCTGCATCTTTAAAGGCTTGTGCATATTTTTCTGGTTCTTCAATCATTAAATGTACATCACAAACTTTTTTTGTTGCTTTTCGAATAGCAGCAATCACAGGTATTCCAAAGCTGATGTTGGGCACAAATCGTCCATCCATCACATCCAAATGAAACCATTCCGCTTCGGATTGGTTCAACATGTTGCATGCTTCTTGAAGGTGTAAAAAGTTAGCTGATAGTAGTGAGGGGGCGATGATGGCCATAATTCTAATTTTTATTTAATGCTTGAATTGCTGTTTTTGCTGCTTCATAATTTGGATCCAGTTTCAATGTTTCACCAAAGTATAGTAATGCTTGGTCTTCTTCCTTCCTTTGTTTGTATCCTTTCCCCAACCAGAAAAAAATGTCAGGGTTATTTTTATCTATTTCAGCGGCTTTAGAAAGTACATCTATGCTTTTCCCTGTTTCACCCAATTCATAATGTAAGATACCTTTTTCAACATACGCATCAATAGATGTAAAATTATTAATAATTGCGGCATCAAATTCCTTGATGGCTTCCCTTAACATGGTTTTATTTGCATAGTAGATACCCTTGGTAAAATGCGCCTTTGCCTGGATTTCTTTATCTGGATATTGTGCCATGATTTTATCTGCAATAGCCAATGCTGTTGAATTGCCTCTGGCCGCTTCTATAAATGCCAATTCAAATTCAATTTCAGGTTGTAATTGATTAATTGCAAGTGAGTTTACCAAAGAACCTACTGCATTGCTTGTATCACCCATTTGAAGTTGAATAACAGCAAGGGCATTGTGCAAGTCGGTTCTCTTCTCGTATTTTTTTAACAGGGCTTCTAGATTTTTTAACGCAATGGCGGTGTCTCCTTTTGAATAATTTTTTTCTTGAAGCAGAATTTGTAGTTCTAAGGAGTCGGGGTATTTTGAAATAAGCTGCTGCAAGGAATCTGCAGGACTGAATCCTTTTTTCAAATTTTCTTGATCGCCCTTACTGTTGCAAGAGAAAAGGAGTACAAACGACAGCAATAACAAGGTTGAAAACAGGTTTCCCATAAAATTCATCCTTGAAATTACGAATTCGGTCGCTTTTATTACATTTCGGTGATAAATCTAGTTCAGTCAACCACTAGTTTTACCACACTCAATAATAATCAATGAAAGATTCAATTCGCCTATCCCTTAAGAAATCCCTTGTTGGATTTATTTTCTTGTTGACAGTCCACAGTAGTTTGTTTGCGCAGGACAGCCTTCAATATGCCAACGAGTCTCATTTCAAAAACATTACACAGCTTACTTTTGGTGGTGATAATGCCGAAGCCTATTTCAGTTTTGATGGTAAATGGCTGGTCTTCCAAAAGACCAATCCCAAGGAAAACATCCCTTGTGATCAAATTTATGTGGGAAGAGTTCCAACTAAGCCAGGTGAAAAGTTTGTTCCCCAATTGATAAGTAGCGGAAAGGGCCGAACTACTTGTGGCGCCTTTTTGAAAGACAACAAGCATGTGGTATATGCCTCAACCCATTTGTCAGATGAAGCTTGTCCGCCTGTTCCTGATAGGTCTAAATACGGAAATAAATACATTTGGCCTTTATACTCATCCTACGATATTTTCGTTGCGGACCTCAATGGAAAAATCACTAAACGTTTAACCGACCATCCAGGTTACGATGCGGAGGCAACTATTTCTCCAGATGGCAAAACCATGTTGTTTACCTCTACACGTGATGGCGATATCGATTTATATACGATGGATCTTAAATCTGGCCTTACCAAACGTTTAACCACCCAACTTGGCTATGACGGTGGGGCATGGTATAGTCCGGATGGAACAAAAATAATATGGAGAGCTTCTAGGCCTACAACAGCTGAAGAAGTAAAAGAATACAAGGATTTACTAAGTGAAAACCTAGTTGCACCAACCAATATGGAAGTTTGGATTGCAAATGCGGATGGAACTAACCCCAAGCAGGTGAGTAAGTTTGGTCAAGCCAATTGGGCTCCTGCTTATATGCCCGACAGCAAAACCATCATTTTTGCTTCCAATCATGAGTACAAGCGTGGATTTCCTTTCAACCTATATACAATGAATGAAAACGGCACCGATTTGAAAAAGATTAGTCGCGATAAAGGGTTTGATGCTTTTCCAATGTTCAGCGTAGATGGTAAAAAAGTTGTTTTTTGCTCCAATAGAAACAACGGTGGAACCAGAGACACAAACATCTTTGTTGCTGATTGGGTAGATTAGTTTTATTGGTTCAGCGTTAAACCATTTAGTCTCCTCAAGAAATACAATTTCTTATTCTCAAAATAATCAATAGTGCCCTCTGGGCCCTTTATTTTTATAGGTTTAAAGTCCAGGTCGTTTAAAGGGGTAAATAAAACATCTGTAGAATCACCTACTATAATTCTTCCATGTTTTGAGAAAATAGACGTAAAGTAGAAGGTAAGTTCAAATCCTTTATATACTGATAATGAAGGTTTTATGTAGATATTTTTCTTAAATACAGCTTCCATTTCTTTTGCCCATGCGTTTCCTGGGGTTATGAAAAACGCAGATGAATAATAAATGGGTAGTGCTGCGTACTTTGACAATTGAATTTCTCTGAGTGTTTCCCAATTGGGCATGCCTACTACAACCAAGAGGCCTTTTTTTGAAAACTCCCTCACTGTGTTTAGAAATTCTGTAGCGAATTTATCGTCTAAACTGCCTGCAATAACAATATTGGTTTTCGTGGTATCAAAGTGAGCAAACAGATCTGCTTGTGTAAACTTTTCGGGTAAAGCAAAGGTTTTATATTTCAGCTTTTTAGCACTATTTCTTTCGTTGGCTGATTGGAAAACTTCCTGAATTCTGTTGTCTAATGGATCAGCTCTTCTAAACCACATTATATTGGCATTGGGCCATTTAATTGAAATTTGTTGCTGCAGGAATTCAATGTGGGAATTGATCGTTGGGTTGGCTATATATACTTGCGGACTTTCTCTAATACCCCTGTCGTTTGGGTGTGTAGCATTGATGAAGGGAATTTTAAATTCTCTAGAAATTAGTGCCAATTGGTTAATCTCATTCCCACTTGTCTGGGCAATCATCATGTCTAATTTTTCAATCTCTCCATTTTGTAACAGCAAATTGATATTGCCACTTGCACTTTGAATGTCAAAAACAGACATTTTAACTGAAATACCGTTGTTGTTTAAAGAGTCTATGGCCATTGACGCTCCTTCGTAAAACTCCAAGCCTGCGGATGCTTGTCTTGGAAAATCTTTTGGCGACTTTAATTTTCCTGAATCTGTAAAGGATTGGTCTAAATACAATGAGGTAAACAGCCCAACCCTGATTGTTCTTTTAGAAAACTGGGCACCAGCTTTTGTAAAGGCCAATAAAAAAATAAGTGGGAGGAGGGTATTTTTCATGGATTAAATTTAGTCCATTATTCCCATTCAATGGTAGCTGGGGGTTTACTGGATATATCGTACACCACTCGGTTGATGCCTCTTACTTGGTTGATAATTTCATTCGAAATTTCTCCTAAAAACTCATAGGGGAGATGGGCCCAGTCAGCTGTCATTCCATCTACTGAAGTAACAGCCCTTAGCGCAACTGTAAATTCATAAGTCCTTTCATCACCCATAACTCCAACAGACTTAACAGGCAAAAGAATGGTTCCAGCCTGCCAGACTTTATCGTACAAGCCATGTTTTTTTAACCCTTCCATATAAATTTGGTCTGCATCTTGTAGGAGTTTTACTTTGTCCGCGGTGATTTCTCCGAGAATTCGTATTGCCAGTCCAGGTCCTGGAAATGGATGCCTATACAACAACTCATGCGGGATACCCAATTCCAAACCCACTTTCCTTACTTCATCTTTGAATAAATAACGAAGAGGTTCAACTAAGCTGAGCTTCATGGTTTCAGGTAGTCCGCCTACGTTGTGGTGCGACTTAATCGTAACTGAAGGTCCGTGTACCGATACGCTTTCAATCACATCTGGATAAATGGTACCCTGACCTAAAAATGAAATATCAGTAAGTGCATTTGCTTCTTGATCAAAAATCTCAATAAAGGTTCTGCCTATGGCTTTTCTTTTTTCTTCTGGATTGGTTAAACCTGCCAACGCAGTATAAAATGTTTCTTTTGCATCAACCCCCTTTACATTTAAATCGAGTTGGTCGTATGTTTTAATTACAGATTCAAATTCATCTTTCCTAAGTACACCATTGTCTACAAAAACACCAAATAAATTCTTCCCAATTGCTCTTTGAATAAGGGTTGCAGCAACTGTTGAGTCAACACCTCCACTCAATGCCATCACCACTTTTTTATCACCGATTTGTTTTTTCAACGCTTCAACAGTGTCTGTGATAAAATGTGCGGGGGTCCAGTCTCCACTGCATCTACAAACTTTGTAGAGAAAATTCTGGATGATTTTTTTCCCATATTCTGAGTGGTATACCTCAGGGTGGAACTGTAGGCCAAATATTTCATTGCAGCCAGGGTTGTCAACCTTGAAAGCAGCAATGGGTATCGAATTTGTTGTTGCCAGTAAGGTTGCGTTCTGAGGAAGCTCCAAAATGGAATCGCCATGACTCATCCAAACCTGCGAGGTTTCAGGAACCGAAGCGAGCAATACATTTTCAATATTTGTTTGCAGGATGGCCCTGCCATATTCTCTTTTTTCAGAGCGCTCAACACGTCCTCCAAAAGATTTTGCCGTGAGCTGTGCCCCATAGCAGATACCCAGTACATTGCGCTGTACAGCAATGGCCCTGATGTCCACTTCAGGTGCATTGGGGTCATTTACAGAAAAAGGAGATCCAGAAAGGATGACACCCTTCAGGTCTGGGCCGTATTCGATATTTTTATGATAGGGTACAATTTCACAATATACATTGGCTTCCCTTACTGCTCTCGCAATCAATTGGGTGTATTGAGAGCCAAAATCAAGAATTAAAATCTTTTCAGTCATAGATACACAAAGTTAAAGATTTAGGACATCTGGGATAGATTAAATGAAAAAAGAACATCGTGGGATGTTCTTTCAATATGATTTATTTTAAAAGCTTTAGGCGATTTTGCTAATTGCTCTTGCCAACTTGCTCTTAAGATTTGCAGCCTTGTTCTTGTGGATTACACCTTTTTTTGCCAACTTATCAATCTTGCTCAACACGGCAGGAAGTGCTTCTTGAGCTGCTGTAGCATCTGTTGTTGCTCTAAGATCACGCATTGCGTTCCTGGTAGTTTTACCCTGATAACGGTTCTTTTCTCTGCGTTTTGCGACTTGACGCGTATCTTTTTTGGTTGCCTTGTGATTTGCCATCCTTAGTTTTTTTCTTTTATAACGGGTTGCAAAGGTAATGCACTTAGTTAATTCAACCAAAAATATGAGTTGATAATCGTAAAATCATTGCATAAACATGCAAGATTACTCTTATTTTTTCGGTCAAAATGACCGATATTGCCCTCAGTTTTGTATTCAAACAATTTAGACAGTTCCAATGAAGGATTTCTCTTACATCACCTCCTCCCATCCAGGCTATATTGAAAAGCTTTATCAGGATTTTTCACGCTCACCAGAGAGTATTGACCCAGACCTTAGAAAATTCTTTGAAGGTTTTGACTTTGCTGTCAATCAACTTGAAGGAAAACCTGCATCAGAAGGCATTTCTTCGGATGGCGACATGGATTGGCGTAAAGAATTGGGTGTTTACCGAATGATTCTAGGGTACAGAAACAAAGGGCATCTGACTTCAAAAACCAATCCAATTCGCGAACGAAAAGACCGTGGTGCTAATTTGGACTTGGCTTTTTTCGGTTTGTCTGACACTGATTTGGATACTGTTTTTCATGCTGGTAATCTTATTGGATTGGGTACAGTCAGCCTAAAGGCAATCAAGGAACATTTGGAAAAATGCTATTCCAGCCATGTTGGTATTGAATTTAAGTACATCAGCAACCAAGAAAAAATAGATTTTCTTACAAATGAAATGGAAGTAAAGTTTACACAACCTATTCCATTTAAAAAGAAAAAGAGGATACTCGAGAAGCTCAACCAAGGTGTAATTTTTGAAAAATTCTTACATACAAAATATATCGGTCAAAAAAGATTCTCACTCGAAGGTGGAGAAACTACTATTGTCGCGTTGGATGCAATGATCAATAGTGCAGCAGAACTTGGGGTAAAGGAAGTAGTTATTGGTATGGCGCACCGTGGACGATTAAACGTGTTGGCCAACATCATGGGTAAAACCTATGAACATATTTTTAGTGAATTTGAAGGAAAATCTGCACCTGATGACACCATGGGTAGTGGGGATGTAAAGTACCACCTGGGCTATGGAAGTGAAGTAAATACGCCAGAAGGTAAAAGGATTGCATTGAAATTGATGCCAAACCCTTCTCATCTTGAGGCTGTTGATCCTGTAGTACTTGGCTTTTCTCGTGCAAAAGCGGATGTGCTCTATATGAGCAAGTACGATGATATTTTGCCTGTGTTGATCCATGGCGATGCCTCCATTGCTGGTCAGGGTATCGTTTACGAAATCCTGCAGATGTCGGGTTTAGACGGATACCTCACGGGAGGAACAATTCATTTTGTTATCAATAACCAAATAGGGTTTACAACCAATTTTGAGGATGCAAGAACGGCCGACTATTGCACTTCACTCGCATCAATGGTACAAGCACCGGTGATGCATGTTAACGGTGACGATCCTGAAGCTGTTGTGAAATGCATGGAAATTGCAATTCGTTACAGACAGGAGTTTAATAGCGATGTATTCATTGATATGGTTTGTTACAGGAGACATGGACATAATGAAGGAGATGATCCAAAGTTCACACAACCCATGTTGTACTCCATTATTGAAAAGCATCCCAATCCAAGAGAAAACTATGTTGCACAATTACAAAGCAACTCAAATCCGGAAATTCAAGAGATGTCTAAAGACATGGAAAAGAAATTTTGGAGTGATTTGCAAGAGCGCTTAGATGAAGTAAAGCAACATCCGTTGCCATACCAATACCAAGCTCCAGAACTGGTGTGGAAGAGCATGGTGAATGCAACACAAGAGGATTTTGAAAGATCTCCATCTACAAGCGTTGATGAAGACGCGTTCAAATCATTGTTTAACGCCATCATGAATATGCCTGATGGATTCAAACCAATGAAGAAAATCGAAAAGCTGATCCAAGATAAAATAAACTTACTTGAAAAAGAAAGTAAAGTAGATTGGGCAACCGGTGAATTACTTGCTTATGCAAGTTTGGTTTCAGAGGGAAAAAATGTGAGGATGAGTGGACAAGATGTAAGGAGAGGAACATTTAGTCATAGACATGCAGTTTTGTTGGATGAGTTAGAGCAAATTGAGCACAATCGAATAGACAACGTACCTGGTGCAAAAGGTAAATTCAGAATTTTTAATTCATTGTTAAGTGAATATGGAGTTTTGGGTTTTGAATATGGATATGCACTTGCAGATCCAAACACCCTCGTTTTATGGGAAGCACAGTTTGGAGATTTTTCCAACGGCGCGCAAACCGTGATCGATCAATTCATATCAAGCGCGGAGCAAAAATGGAACAGAATGAATGGCGTTGTGATGTTGTTACCACATGGTTATGAAGGACAGGGGCCAGAGCACAGCAGCGCTAGACTTGAACGTTATCTTCAAATGTGTGCTGAATTGAATATGGTGATTACAAATATCACGACTGCCGCAAACCTTTTCCATGTATTAAGACGTCAACTGATATGGAATTTCAGAAAACCTTTAATAAATTTCTCACCCAAGGCGAATCTTCGACATCCAGGATCTTATTCATCAGTGAGTGAATTCACCCAAGGCGGTTTCAAAGAATTAATTGATGATCAGGATGCGGATGCTATAAAAATTAAAAGGGTATTGCTTTGTACTGGAAAGATTTTCTTTGACCTTAACGAATTTAAATCCAAAAACAAGGTTGATGACATTGCAATTGTAAGGTTAGAACAAATCTATCCGCTAGCAATTACTCAACTTGAAGCATTAAAAGCAAAATACAAAAATGCAGAATGGGTATGGGTTCAAGAAGAGCCATTAAACATGGGTGCTGCATCTTTCCTCAAAATGAACATGGATGTTTTCGCGTTTAGGTTGATCGGTAGATCAGCAAGTGCTGCAACAGCAACTGGATTCAGTAAAGTACATGCAAAAGAACAGGAAGAAATTATAAATAAAGCTTTTGCCTCTTAATTCAAAATATACAACTAATCCATATGATAGAAATTAAGGTTCCAACAGTAGGTGAATCCATCAGCGAAGTGAGTCTTGCAAAGTGGTTGAAAAAAGATGGACAGTGGGTAGAACGTGATGAAGTATTGGCTGAAATTGAAAGCGAAAAAGCAACATTTGAAATCAATGCGGAGCAGGCGGGACTCCTTAAAATTGTTGCCAACGAAGGCGATACACTCGGAATTGGAGATGTTGTTTGTAGTATTGATGATAAAGCGGAACGTCTAGTTGATCTTCCACAAGAAGTAAAAGAAGAGAAGCCCAATAAAGCTGAAAAAGCTTCTGAGACAGCTAAAGCGGATGTTAAAGCCAGTCCCGTTGCTGCTGCAATTATCGCAGATAAAAAAGTGGATGCAAAAGGAATTGCAGCCAGTGGTTCTGGAGGAAAAATACTCAAGCAGGATGTATTAGATGCTTTGTCAAATCCAGGCAGAAAACCAGGAGCTGAATTGTTTACGCGAAACGAGCGAAAAGAAAAAATGACACAGTTGCGTAAAACTGTATCTCGCAGATTGGTTGAAGCAAAAAATACAACGGCCATGCTTACTACGTTTAACGAAGTAGACATGAGTGCTATCATGGAAATCAGGACAAAACACAAAGATAAGTTTAAGGAATTCCATGGGGTTGGATTGGGATTCATGAGCTTCTTTACAAAAGCTTGTGCATATGCTTTACAAGAATGGCCAGCAGTCAATGCCTACATCAGTAATGATGAAATTATTTACCACGACTATTGCGATATCTCAATAGCGGTTTCTGCACCAAAAGGCCTTGTGGTTCCTGTGATTAGAAATGCTGAAAGTCTTTCTATGGCGCAAGTAGAGAAAAAAGTAGTGGAGCTTGCAACAAAGGCACGCGATAATAAACTCACTTTAGAAGAAATGCAAGGTGGAACATTTACCATTACCAATGGAGGTGTTTTTGGATCACTCATGAGCACACCCATCATCAATATTCCACAATCTGCCATTTTAGGAATGCATAAAATTGAAGAAAGAGCAATGGTTGTAAATGGTCAAATTGTAGCAAAACCAATGATGTACCTGGCACTAAGCTACGATCACCGTATCATCGATGGAAGAGAAAGCGTTGGTTTCCTTGTTCGCGTTAAAGAATTACTTGAAAATCCAGCCCTACTCTTGTTTGGAAAAGATCCGGTTAAGGCATTGTTGGAACTCTAATTTTAAATTATAATCTGGTTTCCATCATGGGGGCTTATTTTCATTCGTATTTAAATTCAGCCCAAACCATATTGGCTTCTTATAAATTTGAGCAGCCTTTCCACGTCTTTATAAAAGCATTTTTTAAAAGGAATAAAAAGTATGGCTCGCGTGATCGAAAAATCATTTCAAGTCTTAGTTATGCTTTCTTTCGTATTGGAGATGCCGCTGTTGATTTGCCATTCAATGATCAAGTTGCAATAGGCTATTTTCTTACCCATGATCATGATAATGGTTTGTTAGCTTTACTTCAGCCTGAATGGGTATCAGATTTACATACCAGTTCTCAAGCTAAATGCGTATCCTTAAAAAAAGTTTTTCCTTCGTTTAATGAGCAGTATCTATTTCCTGGACTGCAGCATTTATCAGCTTCCATAAATATAGAAGCTATTAAATATCACCATTTTCATCAACCTGATTTTTTTCTGAAAATTAGGCCGGGTAAAAAATCAAAAATCATTAATGCGCTTACCAAGAATCAACTTTCTTTTAAAGAAAGAACTTCAAATGCGCTTCTAATACATGCAGGTACAGACTTACAAGATTTTATTGAGTTGGATAAGGATGCAGTACTACAAGACATTAGCTCACAAGCAACTTGTAATTTTTTTCCATCAATTAAGGAGGGTAGAATTTCTGTTTGGGATGCCTGTGCTGGAAGTGGGGGTAAATCTATTATGGCTGTAGACCATTTTTCAAACATTGATTTATATGTATCTGATATTCGCGAAGAAATATTAACGGAGTTGAATAGGAGATTCAAGGAAAGCGCAATTGTACCCAAGGCACTATTTTGTACCAATTTGCAAAATAGCCTTTCTAAACAAGTAGTGGATTCTAATTTGCCAAAAGCTGGTGTAGATTTGATTATTGCTGATGTGCCTTGTACTGGATCAGGAACTTGGGCGAGAAGTCCTGAATGGCTCAGAGCGTTTGATTTAGAAATGATTGCCGAATACCAGAATACCCAAAAAAGTATCGTTACTAATCTGCCGCTGCATTTAAAGGCTAACGGCTATTTACTTTATATCACTTGTTCCGTATTTAAGCAAGAAAATGAAGAGGTAGTTGAATTTCTTGAAAAAAATTGCCAAATGGAATTGGTTAAACAGGCAGTTGTTCATGAACAAGGCGGAGACTATCTCTTTGCTGCTTTGTTAACAAAAAAAGTAGAGGGTTAAAAATTGTGTTTGATTAAGCTCAGTTTGATGCCATAACTTCCTTCTTCATAATAACCATTTACAAGATTTGCATTTGGAGGTTGCCAAGTTTCATGTGTAAACTCTTTGTATACCAGTCCAATGTTTTTTGCATAGACTTCTTTTGAGTAAAGAATTTCGGCATACATTTTTTTGTCATTTGGATTCCCTATGGTGTCGTTTTTTTGAAAAACAGATACAGTCTCTTTAAATGGATTTCCATTAATTAGTTGGCTTTCATTTGGCTTTCCATAAGTATATAGCCATCCATCTAAAAATGCCAAGTTGTTATTGTCATTAGTATTAACGAAACTGTTTCCTTTCCATGTTAATTCCTCTCTTAGAGGAGAAACAAGTTTCACAAAGCGCAGGTTGTTTTCTGTTACTGCTATTTTAGCGCTGTCAATACTCACTCGGTAGGTGGTTAGCAAATCCCACTTGGTGGTATCAATTGAATTTCGAATACTTCGTTTAAAAACGTAAGCGATTTTTCCAAGATTATCTGTAATGCTGGTATCAAGAACATCAATAACGATATAAGACCGTACCTCTTTTTTTGTGCCAAGTGTGGTATATACTGTTGAATCCAATCGATAGGTGATATATTTCCCTTTGCTAATGGGATAATAGTTTTGGATACGTTCAAAGCTCAATTCAGTATTTTCTTTTTTGCAAGAAAACACGAATATGGTGACTGCTAAAATAAAAGATAGGGTGCTTAGTTTCATAGTCCAGTGTCGCTACTTTGAATAATACCACCACCAATTACATCATCTCCATCATAAAAAACAGCGGATTGTCCGGGTGCAATGCCTTTTGCATTTTCATAAAAATCAACCTGCACATTTTGCTCTTTTTTGTAAAGTAAACCGCTGCTGCCTGCATCTTTATATCTGATCTTGATGGTCGCTTCTTGTCCATCTAAAATACCATCGTGTTTGATGTAGTTCAGCTTGCCGACCAACATTTTTTTCTTCATCAAATCTTCTTCATCTCCTAAAACAACTGCATTGGTATTAGGATCAATTGCCGTTACAAATACGGGTTTACCCAAAGCAATATCCAATCCTTTTCTTTGACCAATCGTATAGAAAGGGTAGCCTTTGTGTTTACCCAAAACATTTCCTTGTTTATCTAGAAAATCCCCGCCATTTACTTTCTCTTCTAGTCCCACAACATTTCTCTTTAAAAATCCACGGTAATCGTTGTCTGGCACAAAACAAATTTCATAGCTTTCACTTTTTTTAGCCAATTCAGGGTACCCGAAGTCATGTGCCATTTGTCTTATTGCAGTCTTTCTGTATCCCCCAAGTGGTAAAATTGTTCTTGATAGTAAATCTTGTTGCAACCCCCATAGCACATAACTTTGGTCTTTGGTTTCGTCTATACCTTTACTAATTACATATCTTTCGTTTTCTGGTCTAATTTTGGCATAGTGTCCTGTAGCAATGAATTCACAATCAAGCGCATTGGCTCGTTTTAAAAGAGCTCTCCATTTGATATGTGTATTGCACATTACACAGGGATTGGGTGTTCTGCCCGCCAAGTATTCGTCAACAAAATTATCGATTACAAAATCTCCGAACTCTTCTCTAATATCGAGTATGTAGTGAGGAAATCCATGGTGTACTGCTGCTGCTCTAGCATCATTGAAAGAGTCTATGTTACAACATCCGGTTTCCTTTTTACTTCCTCCTGCGCTGGCATAATCCCATGTTTTCATGGTTATACCAATTACCTCATAGCCTTGTTTGTGCAACATCAATGCAACTACAGTGCTGTCGATTCCTCCACTCATGGCCACCAATACTTTACCGTGCCTGCTCATACTTTTTTTGTGAAGTTAAATCAAATTAGGGGTGGGAGGGTAGTAGAAATGCTAAATTTAGTGGAGTATTAAAACTAGTGATTAGTCGATCATGTTGTTTTTGACTGCAAAAAATACAAGTCCAGCTGTATTCTTTAGTCCAAATCTTTCCATCAAACGGTCCTTGATAGATTCCACAGTCCTTGGAGAGATTTCCATTTTTATTGCAATCTCAGAGGCGGTAAACTCCATGCAAAGCAAACGGACTACCTCTTTTTCTTTGTCAGACATCACAATTTCGTTGTTCAGTGATGGAATGGTTTTGGCTCTGTTGGCTGATTTCTTTAGTAAAACCCGGTTTACGAAATTGTTGAGGTAATAACCCCTTGCCATTACTTCCATAATGGCTTTCTTTATTTCTGAAGGCTCTGCATTTTTTAGCATGTAGCCGTTGGCCCCATTTTCCATTAAGTGAGAAACAAAGCGCTCGTCTTCAAACATGGTAAGGATCAAGACTTTTACATCGGGGTATTTCTTACTGACTTCCTTTGTGGTTTCGATGCCATCTTTACCGGGCATTCTCAAATCCATCAATACTACATCGGGTTGAGTGGTTTCAAGTTCTTTCAATAACTCTTCACCATTTTCTGCTTCAAAAACAAAAGAAATGTTGGTGTATTGTCTGAGGGATAGAATGACCCCTTTTCTAAAAATTTTGTGGTCGTCAGCAATTCCAACCGTGATGGTATTCATTTCAGGACAGTTTGTTTAAGTCATTAGACTTGCACAAAGATACTACATCAAACATTAGGTTCGATGGACAAAGGCATTTCAAGCGTTACCTTGAAAAAGGTTTGTGAGGGATCACGCTCAAAATTAACATTACCTTCCAAGACCTTCATTCTGCTCATGATGTTTTTGAGTCCTAATCCAACAGAACTTTTGTTCATTTTTTCAAAATCACTTTGGGTTATACCCTTGCCGTCGTGGTTAAGCCTAATGTAGAATTTATTGTCGGTAATATTTTGGGATAAATTGATGAAACTCGCACTGCTGTGTTTTAAAATATTGTTGACCAATTCCTGCGTTACACGGAAAATTAGTAATTCAACTTGGGGCAAAAGACGTTCTTTGTAGTTGTGAAACTTGCAACTGGCATTAATAGCACCAGAACCATTTATTTTTTGAAACAAATCACTCACAGCAGATTCCAAACCAAAATTTTTGAGGGTAGGAGGCATGAGGCTATGGGAAATATTCCTGATCAACTGAATTGTATCGTCTATGATGTGTTTGGCACTTGAAATACTCTGTAATTGACTAGCTATATCCAAGTTAACTAAGTTGTCGTTTAGATAAAGTCTGGCTGTAGCCAATAGCGGACCAGCATCGTCGTGAAGATCTGCTGCAATTCGCTGCCTTTCTTCTTCCTGCCACCTAATTGAAGCATTTAAAAGAATTTGCTGTTTTTCCTCCTCCATAAACTGCAATTGTTGCTGATACTTAATCACTTTACGCTGGTGAAAAACGATAAATGCAATTAAACCAATAGCCAAAACAAGCATACCTAAAGTACCAAAAAATAGTACCATTGATACATTCGATTGAGATTCTATGGTTTGTAGAAAATACATTTATGCTTTTTGGAGTTGTGTATATGGTTTAAATGGAAGTTTATTTTCAAAAATCATTCCAACACTAAAAAGACAGTACGAAATTATTTTGAAAGAAGCTAGTATATAACTGTAGGTTTTGGAAAATCCGGAGTTGTTAAAATTCGATTCTGATAGAATAAATAAAAAGAAAGTTCCTGAAAAGAATAACACTAAACCTATTGATATCCATATAGAAGAAACATTGTAATCTTCATTTTTGATTATCCTTTCATATAACAAAAGGACAGAAGAGGATAAAATTAAAATTGATTCAACACCAGTTGGTATTGAATCAAACTCATTTAAGGTTCCTGTGGCGATATCAAAAATTACGAATAGAGAAAAAATTAAACTAGAAATTTTTATAAACGTGCGATAGTTAGAAGAAATAAGCTCTTTAAAGAGATAAATTGAAAGTAGGAAAAATTCAATTATTGTAAAAAGTCTATAACTGTAAATCTCTGATTGAAAATACTTTAGACTTAATTTATTTAGAACTAGATCAGTGAGTATGCTATAAAACAAGTAAATGGCCAAAAGCCACAAGCTATGTGTCTTTTTCTTAATTGAAAAAAACAGTGCTAGTGGCAGTAGTACCAAAAGAATTGAGAATAAAATTAGATATGAGGTTATACTGTTAAGTTTTGCTTAACAAATATAAACATTAAAAAAATGAAATGGAAGTTTTTAGAAATCAAACCATCCTTGAACAACCTTGCTTCTGTCTGCAACAATGCCATCAGTTTTGGTTAATTGACCAACTGAATTGATAAGTTGATTCTCAAGAATTGGTTGATTTTCTTTGTCCAAACCAACCAAAACGTAGGTTTTTTCACCTTTCTCATTGATCGCTTTAAATATATTGATGCCAATACAATCTGGCTGGTTTAAAATTTGCTCCAGTATGTTTTTTCCGACAAATTGCGCATTTCCCTCTCCAAAAGCATCATAATGGTCTTTCACCATTTTTAGCCCCAAATCATAACCAATATGTTCACCGGCTTTCTCAGTGAGCAATTTCTCTTCAAGAATTTCAACATTACTTTTAAACATGATAGGATATTTTATGTGGATAATATTTTTTCTAACCTTTTGTAAATCTCACATTGTTCGTCTTCTAAAAAAAACGGGGCACGTAGATTTACGATTAAATCTGTTCATTAGGTTTTTGTAAAATGATAAAAATCAATTAATTACCAAAAATACAGTAAATCATCTTGTAAAAATAAAGGGGATTTATACGTGTTGAATACAGTATTTTTACGGTCTAAGTTATGGGGTTTTTCCCATAAATCGGCTAGAAAAACTACGTGAGGAATTGTTTTTTTACTTTTTTGTTGGGTGGAGGTATTCATACAACTACCTATTTGTAAAAAATTGTTGCAATTTTGGGTCAATCAGTGCGAAAACTTAATACAACCTGTGAATATGTCAGCAATAGAGACGATTAAAGTAGCGTTAGCAGATGATCACAAAATATTTAGAGAAGGTATCAAAATGGCTCTTTCCGGAAAGGAATACCTAAAAATTATTTGGGAGGCCGAGGATGGTAATGATTTGATTCACAAGATGAAGATAAAGCTACCGGATGTCCTTTTGATGGATATTCGGATGCCTGAAATGGATGGTATCAATGCCATTTCTATCTTGAGAAAAGAATACGAAGAGGTTAGAATCATTGTTTTGACTATGTATGATGATCAGGAAATGATCTCAAAAATGATGGAAATGGGAGCCAATGCTTATTTAACAAAAACCACAGATCCTGAAGAGATTTATAATGCCATTCTCACGTGCATGAATGATGATTTCTATTTTAACGACCTGTTGAATAAGGCTGTGTTAATGAAGTTGCAACAGAAAAAAACAACAAGGCAGTTTTATCCTAATCCAGTAAAATTTACGGAGAAAGAAATTAATATTTTAAAATTAATTGCTCAAGACAAGACAACTGAAGAAATTTCAAAAGAAGTATATCTTTCCCCAAGAACAATTGAGACCATCAGACAAAATATGAAAACCAAAGTGGGGGTGAAGACCATTGCTGGCCTTATTATGTATGGCACGAGAAATAAATTGATTGATTAAATCGATACAATACCGTGTTTGATGGCATACATGGCCAATCCAACCCTGCTTTTTACATCGAGTCTGGTAAATAAGTTGTCTCTCATGCCATCTATTGCCCGGGGGTTCATTTTTAGCTGCACTGCAACTTCTTTGTAAGTCAGTTCCGAGCAAACAAATTTCAAAAACTCTATTTCTTGGTCGGAAATTAAGATTTTGTCAATTGCATGAGCAGATTGTTCGTCTCTAAATAAGCCAGCCAGTTTACTGCTAGTTTGCGCTGAATAGTAATAGCCCTGCTCATGTACAGTTTGAATTGCGTGCATTAATTCTGTTGGATGGATGTCTTTTTTCATAAAACCTTTTACCCCTGCTTTTAAAAGTCTAATTAGTGCCAGCTCTGAATCATACATTGTAAGCATGATCACTTTTATCTCAGGATGGTTTTTTTGCAAGTACAAAGCAGTTTGATGACCGTCCATTTCTGGCATGTTTAAATCTAATATTACCAAATCAGGCGGGGTTGAAATTTTTATTTTACTAATTAATTCTTTTCCATTGGAGCACTCTATAACAACCGAACAATTGTCAGAGTGATTTATTAAAGAAGCAAGCGCATTTCTCAATAAGATATGGTCGTCAACCATGGCAACTTTAATTAATTCTTTTTTCATTTGTTTTTTGTGTTTAGGGGTATAGAAATCAAAATGGTTGTTCCACTGTTTTCTTGAGAAATAATTTCAAATTTTCCACCAACAATTTCTGATCGAGAGTAAACGTTTTTTAATCCCGACATCTTTCTAATTTGTTTTTTTTGATTTACTTTTATTTGATCAAATCCAATGCCATTGTCAATTACTTTCATTTTAAATAAGTCTGGCTCATAATATAGTTCAACTCTGATGTTGTTGGCTTGCGCATGTTTAAGAATATTGTTGCAAGCTTCTTGCATAATTCTTAATATAACCAAGTCCATCTTCTGGTCTAAGAAAAAGGGATCCCCAATTATTACTAAATCCACATCGTATATACCTGTTTTTCTGAGAACACTTATTTCGGACTCAATAGCGTTAATTAGACCATACTCAAGTAGTTGATTTCCGTCGAGTGATTTTGAAATATCGTTTAGGTCAATCAACGACTTACTTATTAAATCGACTGCAAGTATTAATTTTTCTTGATTCTGTTCTTTTTTGTCTATGTAATTAGTGATCTGTAATTTGGCAAGCGTTAATCCTAGTGAGATATTGTCATGAATTTCAGATGATATCTGGTTAAATGTGGTTTCTTGAATTTCTATTTTAGTTTCAAGTATTTTATTTTCAAAATCAAGTTTTAGTAATTCAATTCTTTGGGTTGACTCATATAATCCCTTTTTATATTTTTCAATTAGAAATAATATAGTAATTGCTAGTCCAAGAACAATCAATGAACTTAGTAATGTAATGACAATAATTTTTAATTCCTCGTCTGCCATTTTATTGATTTGATTATCGAGAAAAAAAGTGCTAAGTAAGCAATGTTACTTAGAAAGCTTAGCGAACCAATGATATTATTTGGTTTTGAAGATATTATTTGGAAGATTATATAATAGGGTGAAGCAATATTGATAAATAGGAATAAACCTATAGCAATGATTCTTTCACTTTTTGCTCTTAATTCTGATTGGTCATGGGAAATTGAAAGCAAAAATCTAATGGTGAAAGTGTTTATAAAAATTAATTCAACACCAGTAAAAATTGTATAGTAGGATTGTGTAAAATCCCAATCTTTTAAAAAAGTTAAGAATCCAAGTAAAAATAGAGAGATACAGATATATCTAGTTAATATTTTTTTATTTTTTATACCATTTATTTCAAAAAGAAAATTTGAGATAATAATAAATTCAACAAAGATGTAAATTAATTGCCACCATTTACTAATAGCAAAAAAGAATTCATTTCGTTTAAAAATAATGATCGTTACAATGTAAATAAGAGAATCAATAATAGAAAATAGTGACAAATACCAAAAGGTTTTTAATGAAAAGGGTTTTATATCATTTCGAAAACCTATGTAAAAAAGATAGATTGTAGTTAAAAACATAACTACTTTACTTATCCATGAAATTGCTTCTAAGTAAATCATAATAATTACATCAAATCTATACTGACTTAACTTTTTTCTATCTGTGAAAACACCTTAATTCAGGTGGAAAAAAACGAAATCAGGTTCAATTAATCTAAAATATGACATAACTATAAGATAATCAATAGTTTATGTATTTTTACATAGGTTCCGTATTTTCCACATCTACATAATAGGGTGGATCTACTATACCTAAAGAGTATTAAATCAGCTAACATTGCAAAAGATTCTGTAAAACCATTATCCCGTTTTTTTTAAATTCCGTTTTATGACCGAACAAATTAAGGTAGTTATAGCTGATGATCATGTGCTTTTTCGTGCAGGTGTCAAAGCCGCGCTTTCTGCGCATAAAGACATCAAAATGATTGCTGAGGCAGATAATGGCATGCAATTGCTGACTATCCTTAAGCACATTAACCCGGATGTGATCTTATTGGATATTCAAATGCCAATCATGGATGGAATTGCTACACTTCCTGAAATTAAAAAGTTGTATCCTGATGTGAAGGTCATTATGCTTACCATGCACAACGACCATTCTATGATTTCCAAATTGATGGAGCTGGGAGCTAATTCTTATTTAACCAAGAATTCAGATTCTGAAATTATTTATCAGGCGGTAAAGACTGTCCATGAGCAGGAATACTTTTTCAATCAGCTTACCAATAAAGCGTTGATTGATGGCCTAAGAATAAAACGTCAGGTAGAGGCTACGCTGCCCACTGATGCAAAATTGACTGACAAAGAAATTTCTATACTTAGGATGATTTGTGAAGAAAAGAGTACAAAAGAAATTGCCGATTTGGTTGATTTGAGTCCGCGTACCGTGGAAGCAATTCGCGACAAGCTCAAGGTAAAGACAGGTGCAAAATCTCTGGCAGGTCTGGTGATGTATGCGGTAAAATCGGGCATCATCGAGAACCGACCCTTCGCCAATTAATCTTATTTTTTCTCAACTTTACAACCTCAGCTTTGTTTAACTCTTTATGATAAACAAGCCTGAGGTTGATATTTTTTGGTTCAGACGCGATTTGCGTCTGAATGATAATGTTGGTTTATTTCATGCACTCCAATCGGGCAGACCTATACTCCCCATTTTTATTTTTGACAGGCAAATTCTAGATAAGTTGGAAAAACCCAATGATTTGAGGGTTCAGTTTATACATGAAAGTCTTGATGAAATGAATAGTGTGCTGAAGACAGTAGGATCTGGCATGACTGTTTTTTATGGAACACCTGATCAGGCGTTTTCTGAACTCCTTTCAACATATGCTGTTGGTTCTGTTTTTACGAACCACGACTATGAACCCTATGCCATAAAAAGGGATCAGTCCATTGCTGATTTACTGTCTAGTCAGGGTATTGGTTTCTTTACGTATAAAGACCATGTGTTTTTTGAAAAAAAGGAAGTCACAAAAGAGGATGGCCTTCCTTATACTGTATTTACGCCTTATTCTAAGCGTTGGAAACTCAGGTTCTCTGAGCAAAAACCCCAACGTTTTCCCTCAGAAGAGTTAACCAGTCAGTTTTTAAAGTACAGGTCTCCCGAGATTCCCTCTCTTTCTTCCATGGGTTTCAAACAAGCGGACTGCCTATATCCATCAAAGAAAGTGAATGATGAAATTGTAAAGAATTATGCTGCAAACAGAGATTT
>CAMDFC010000010.1 GCA_945897185.1 Chitinophaga pinensis
GTTACTTTGGTATTGCTTCTTTCAAGTCGTTCTAAAAAAGACATGGTTACAACACCACCTTGAGACCATCCAGTTAAGAAAAAGGCAGTTGGCGTGATGCCAATTTTCGGTAATATCAACTTTGTTACCTCATACATATCAGTGCAGGCTTGTTGCTGACTGCCTAAGACCATATAGCCATCTTTTTCTTTGGAGGTTCCCATCCCAAAATAATCTGCACCAAAAACTACATAGCCTTGTGCTGCAAATTGGGCTATCATCAGTCTTGTTTCAAAAGATTTTTCTGGGAAAGAGGGTACTTGTTCTTTTTCCATGACTGTGCCGTGTTGATAAGAGATTACAGGTAGATGCTTATTGGCAACCTCTGGAATTGCGATGAGTCCGGATGCCATTGTAGGCCTGTTGTTTTGCTCGGGAATAACTGAAGGGTAGGTTATTCTGTACAAATTGACTGCATTTTTAGCAGGCGTATAATTTTCTTTGGTACCGGTAGCTGCCGGAATTTCAACATTCAATATATGATTCAACCTTGCGATGTCGTATCTGCCAATCAATTCATAATACACTGCATTAGAAATGGATAGTGACTCCATTTTGCCTTGAGAAAATACGGTAATGGATGTAAAAACAATACCCAATACCAAATACATCTGTTTAAATAAATTTTTCATTGTAGTCTTTTCCTTTTTTACTCATGTGAAGAAAAAAATAATCTTGAGTTTATATCTAAGTTATGGGTATTTATTGCTATTAGATTAACTTCAGTTTTTAAGAATTCTTAATACCAAAAGAACGCTCATGATAGCAACAAACAAGGGACTAGCTGCTCTTGCATTTATTACCCTACATCTACTTTCTTGTGAAGAGCAAAAGCAACAGAAGGAGCAAGTCGCTCCCGAAGTAATGACCGTTTCTGTTATCCAAAAAACGGTTCCCGTGTATGGAGAATATGTAGGTGAAACCTATGGCAAAGCAGATGTTGCTATTCAGCCTCAAGTTGATGGAACAATTGTTGGTATTCATTTTACTGAGGGAAGCGTTGTTGCGAAGGGGCAATTGTTATATACATTAGATGATGAAACCCTAAGAAACAAAGTAGAGCAAGCTGAAGCACGTTATGCCCAGGCCAATACGATGATGGTAAAGGCAAAATCTGATCTTGATCGTGTTGAGCCCTTGGCGACTATGAAGGCATTGAGTCAGCGCGAACTGGATGCAGCAAAAGCAGCGTATCAAGCATCTAAGAGTGAAGTGGACATCGCTTCAGCGGCATTGAAAAATGCAAAAATTGATCTTGGCGATGCCACACTCAGGGCTCCCATCAGTGGTATCATTGGTATCAGTAAATTACAGGTAGGCGACCATGTTGCTAAGTTGAATTTAGGGGAGTCCTTGAACATGGTTTCTTCAATAGATCAAATCAGGGTAAGGTTTACAATTAGCGAAGACGAGTACCTTGAGTTTGCCAGAAGAAGTAAGAATAATGGAGATTTCATGGTGACAGGCAAATTGCCAGTCGTTTTGATTTTAAGTGATGGGACTATATACGATCAAACGGGTTCAATCAATTTCACAAACCGACAAATTGATCCTAGTACGGGATCTTTATTGGTACAAGCTTTGTTTCCAAATCCGAAACAGTTGATGAGACCCGGACAGTTTGTGAAAGTCCGCATACAAAAAGATCTTTATCCAGATGCGGTTGTTGTTCCACAGCAAGCAATTAATCAGTTGCAGAGCAAATACCAAGTGTTTGTTTTAGACGACAGCAGCAGAATTCAACCAAAGCTAGTTGTAGTTGGTCAGCGCATTGGCAGTAACTGGATTGTGACTGAGGGATTAAAGCCAGGTGAGCAGGTAGCGATTGTTGGAAGTATGATGTTAAAACCTGCAATGCAAGTGCGTTCCAAGCAATTATCTTGGAATGCTGATTCAACTGATATTAAGTAATTACAACGCCATAAACTTTCCACATGAGTGAGTTTTTTATAAGAAGACCCATCTTCGCCATCGTTATTTCTATTTTGATTGTGATCATGGGATTATTGACCATGTTGGATATTCCTGTGTCTAAATATCCAGAGATTACTCCTCCAATGGTTCAGGTGACTGCCATTTACAATGGTGCCAATGCAGTCAACATGGAACAGGCTGTTGCAACTCCGTTGGAACAGCAGATCAATGGTGTAGAGGGCATGTTGTATATGAAGTCCATCAATGCCAATAATGGATCAACTTCTATACAGGTTTCATTTGATGTAGGAACGGACCTCGACAAAGTGAACATGCTCACCCAGAATAAAGTTGCAGCCGCTACCCCTTTCTTACCTGCTGAAGTAAAAAATATTGGCGTCAATGTAAAGAAGTCGCTCACCTTTCCGTTAGTACTGGTTTCTATGTTTTCAAAAACTGGTGTTTACGATGCTTCTTTCATTAATAACTACGCGTTCATCAATGTATTGGATGAATTGAAACGTATCAAGGGAGTAGGTGATGTAGCGGTGATGGGCGGTGCTGAGTATGCCATGCGCGTTTGGTTAAAGCCTGATCGTTTGGCAGCACTTAATATTACAGTAAATGATGTAACCCGAGCAATGCGTGAGCAAAACAACATCATGCCGGGTGGAACCTTTGGTGATCAACCTGCTGGAGCGGATGTGCGAAATACGTATACTGCCTTATTGCAATCTCGTTTGGTTTCTGAACAGGAGTTTGGAAATATTGTGTTGAAATCGAACAGCAATGGTGCGCAGGTTAGACTTAGGGATGTTGCTCGTGTGGAGTTGGGACTTCAAACTTATAGTGTAAGCAGTTATATGGATGGCTTCCCAAGTTCAACAATTGCAATCTATCAAATACCGGGTTCGAATGGTATTGAAGTGGCCAAACAGGTGAGAGAAAAAATGGATGAAATCAAAGCCAGGTTTCCACAGGGTCTCGAATATAAATTCTCATTGGACACTACAGAAGCAATTACAGCGGGTATCGACGAAATCCTACATACTTTGGTTGAAGCTGTATTGTTGGTAATCTTGGTGGTGTTCTTGTTCCTACAAGATTGGAGAGCAACATTGATTCCATTGCTTACAGTCCCGGTTTCATTGATTGGTACATTTATTATTTTCCCATTGCTGGGCTTTTCCATCAACACACTTTCCCTGTTGGGTATGGTGTTGGCAATCGGTCTTGTTGTAGACGATGCCATTGTGGTTGTGGAGGCGGTAATGCATCATTTGAATCACGGATTATCACCTAAAGAGGCTACCAAGAAGGCGATGAAGGAAGTAGCCGGGCCAGTTGTGGCAGTCGCAGTTATTCTTTGTGCAGTGTTTATTCCGGTTGCATTATCAGGGGGCATAACCGGAAGATTGTACCAGCAGTTTGCAATTACCATCGCTATCTCGGTTGCATTCTCGGCCTTTAATGCATTGACTTTGAGTCCAGCGCTTGCTGCAATTCTATTAAAGCCACCAACCCAGAAAAAAGGGGCATTAGCAAGATTCTTTGCGGGTTTTAACCGCATGTTTGATAAGCTGACTTTCGGCTATACCAAAGTGGCAGGATTTGCCGCAAGAAAATTGGTGTTCACGGTAGGCATACTCTTGGTAATTGTCTTCGCAACTGGCGTTTTGGGTAAGTCTGTTAAATCTGGATTCCTTCCAGAAGAAGATGAAGGATACTTCTTGATGGCCATTCAATTGCCAGATGCTGCTTCGTTGAACAGGACAGAAGCTGTTAGTAAAAAAGTGCAGCAATTGCTTTCAAAAATCGAAGGCATTAAGTCGGTTGCTATCATTAATGGGTATGATATATTGTCGGGGACTACAAATCCAAATACCGCGACAGCCTTCATGGTATTGGAGCCATGGGAAGAGCGCGAACACAAGGCTTCAGAATTGATTAAAAAAGCAAATGGTATAATGGCCAAACAAGTGACAGATGGAACGGCATTTGCTTTTGGCCCTCCACCTATTCCAGGATTGGGTAGTTCAGCAGGTTTCAGTTTGATGCTGCAAGACCGTGGTGGGAAGTCGCCTCAGTACCTTGCTGAACAGACCAAGAGTTTTATTGCAGCTGCCTCCAAACGTCCTGAAATTGGCAGAATCACTACATTCTATCGTTCCAATACGCCACAAAAAAGTATACAAGTAGATGAGGACAAAGTAGAAAAGCTCAACATGAGTTTGTTAGAAGTCAATGGAAGTATCTCTGCATTGTTGGGAGGTAGTTTTGTCAATAATTTCAATGCATTTGGTAGACAATACCGTACGTATGTTCAAGCGGATGCGCAATACAGAAGTAAGCCTGAAGATTTATCGATGTTCTTTGTAAGAGACAACAAAGGACAAATGGTCAATCTTTCTACTTTGGTGAAAGTGAAAGACACATCAGGTCCATTGTTCACCAACCATTTCAATCTATATCGTTCAGCTGAAATTTCAGGTGCGCCGGCACCGGGTTATAGCTCATCCGATGCATTGACGGCATTGGAGGAAGTAGCAAAAGAAACATTGCCATCAGACATGGGATACCAATGGAGTAATTTATCCTACCAGGAAAAAGAGGCTGGTGGAAAATCTTCCACTGCGTTTTTAATGGCCTTGGTATTTGTGTTTTTGATTCTTGCAGCACAATACGAAAGCTGGAAACTTCCATTTAGTGTTTTGTTAGGAACACCTTGGGCAGTGATGGGTGCATTGTTGGGATTATTTATAGGCGGTATGTTCGCAACTACTTATGTCAATAATATTTTTGCGCAAATTGGTTTGGTGATGTTGATTGGTTTGAATGCAAAGAATGCCATTCTAATTGTAGAGTTTGCAAAACTCAAAATGGACGAAGAAGGCATGCCGGCATTGCAGGCTGCAATTGAAGGAGCAAAATTGAGGTTTAGGCCCATCCTGATGACTTCTCTTGCATTTATTCTTGGTGTTGTGCCGTTGCTTACAGCTACTGGTGCAGGGTCTGAGGCCAGAAGGGTAATGGGAACTACCGTATTTAGTGGGATGGTTGTTTCAACTATTTTAGGCGTAATTCTTATCCCTGCCTTGTTTGTTTTAGTAGAAGGAAGAAAAAAAGTAAAACCAGTAGTTAAGGATGCATCATTATCAAATTCAGTCGGTCATGAGTAAATCGATTAAAATAGTATTATGCATTGCAGCAAGCGCAATGATTTATAGCAGTTGTGTTGTTGGTCCACAATACGCTACACCCAAACATAACTTGCCCAAAGATTTTGGAACAGGTATTCAGTCTGATTCAACAAGCTTGGTAAAATGGTTTGATTTGTTTGGCGATACTGCTTTGCAAAATATCATCAAGACTACTTTGCAAAACAACAAAGATTTGGCAACGGCTTTAGCCAGGGTGGATGAAGCCAGATTTCAGTTGGATATTATTCGGGTAAACACATTACCCTCTTTTGGTTATCAGGCACAGACAGGAGGAGGTAGAGCAGATAACAGTGCTTTGAAAGTAGCAGGTGGATTTAATAGTGGTGTCAATAAAGCATTTGGCGTATTGAATTGGGAGTTGGATTTGTGGGGAAGATTGAAAAGATCGACTGAAGCAGCTAGAGCACAATTGCTAGCGCAGCAGTCCGTTCAAAATGCATTAAAATTAAGTTTGGTGGCGGAAGCTGCCAGTGCCTATTTTTTATTGTGTGACTTAGACAATCGATTGTTAATAGCTAATCGTACTGTAGAAAGCAGAAAAGAGTCAACCCGAATCATCAACGAAAGATTTGAAAAAGGTTATGTGGCTGAGTTAGATAAATTGCAAGCTATTCAACAGGAAGCTTTAGTTGCTGCTTTAATTCCAAATATCCAGAGACAAATTGTGCAAGTTGAAAATACATTGAATGTATTGATGGCAAGAATGCCGCAATCTATTTCAAGGGGACAATCTTTGTTCTCTCAAACTATTCAACCTGAAATTCCAGTCGGCTTACCTTCTCAATTATTAGAAAGAAGGCCAGACATCATTGCTGCAGAGCAAACACTGAAAGCGCAGTTCCAGAGAATTGGGATAGCGAAAGCTGCCATGTTCCCTACATTATCATTAACTGGAGTACTAGGTTTTGCTAGTCCACAACTTAGTTCTATGTTGAATGGTGGATTTGTTGCCAATGGGTTTGCAGGAATAACCGGACCAATCTTCCAATTTAACCAAAACAAGAACAGAGTTTTGGTTGAGCAGAAAAGAACAGAACAAGTGCAATTGCAATATGAGCAAACGGTCATAAAAGCATTTGCTGAAGTAAATAATGCTTTGGTGCAGAACAGCACTTATGCCGAAGAGTTCGCAAGAAGAAAGGAGCAAACAGATGCAGCAACCAAGGCATACGGATTAAGTAAAGCTCGATACGACTATGGCTATACTTCCTATCTTGAGGTGTTGATACAGGAGAACAGTTTGTTTGATGCAGAACTACAAGTGTCAGCTTTGTATCAACAAAGGTTGAATGCCATGGTCAATCTCTACAGATCTCTAGGCGGTGGATGGGAATAGTTAATCTATAATCCTTTAATGCGAGTTAAGAAATGCAATTGCTTTGCTGTAAGCGTCCGCTGCTGCATCAGCTTTGAAACTTGGGTTGCTTGGATTAGCAAAGCCATGTCCCGCCTCGTATTTATGGGTAACTAAATTTTTTCCTGCTGTCTTCATGTTGGTTTCAAATTCTGTAACCATTGCGGGAGCTGGGGAACGATCTAGGTTACCGAAGAATCCAATCACATCGCATTGAATTGATTTCAACTTTTCCATATTGCTTTCTGGTCTACCATAAAACATGACAGTCCCTTTTGCTTGGCTACCAGCAAGAATTGCAGTCTGTAGGCTCCACATCCCACCAAAACACCAACCCACAGTATAAATAGATGATTTATCACCTACGAGTGTTATTGCGCCACGGATAATGCTGGTCATTCTGTCCATGTTGGCAGCACGCATGAGTTTGGAAGCAGAGTCTATTGTAGCTGCTACTTTACCATCGAACATGTCGACTGCCAATACATTCATGTCTTGTAGGTCTTTGGAATATTTATCAGCTTCGTGTTTAATATTTTCGTTGAGTCCCCACCATTCTTGAATGACAATCAACCATTTTTTTGATTTCTTTTTACTGGGAATGAAATACGCATTTGCATCCATGCCTTCTGCTGTCTTGTATTTGATCATAGAGCCAACCAATGGATCCTGACTAGGCATTTTAGAATCAGGGTGCATGTTAGCAAAAGCTGGGGCGGAGGCTTCTTGTAGATAGGCTTCAATTGTTTCGGAGCTCATACAAGAGATAACTTCTTCTTTATTGATCATGCTGCGTTGTTGGACGGGCTTCTGCCAAGAAGACCATAAGAAGGTTACTGCAATAATAGGCAAGAACAGAAGTAGCTTTTTCATCCTCAATAGTTTATTCTAAGTTAAACAAATGAGGATAAGTAATGCTCTTTTTTATACTGGTTATTTTTGATTTAGTTTTTTTAAAAGCATAAAAAAACCCGCTTTCGAAAAGCGGGTTTTTTATTGAAAGTTTATTTAATTATTGTTTTATGATTTTGCTTTGGTGGACCAATTGATTGTTGTTGTTAATCCTGATGAGGTAAACTCCTTTTGCAAGTTTGCTTAGGTCAAGTTGTGTTGAAGAGGAAGTTGTTTTTTCAGAAATGACTTTTTTACCAAAGGCATCAAACAGTTCAATGGTGCTAGAACCAGAATGCTGATTGAGGACTACATTGAGAAGCTGCTGTGTTGGATTCGGGTATATACTAACAGCGTTATTTTCTGATGTACTAGCGCTAATACTTGAATTTGCTGACCCAAGTACAATGGTTTCGGTTGGTAAGACGATTCGGTTGTTTCTTGCTGCTGTTACCAATGCAACTCTTAAAGTATAACAGCGTGTTGCATTATTTGCAGCTGCATTAGCGCCATACACTTCTACATAATAAGTACCAACAGCTGCATTATAATTAAATGATTCACTTCTTGTGCCGGTTCTTTGAGCTACAGCAACTTGTGTTCCAGCTGCATTACGCAATCTAACATTGTAGTCAGCTGGCAATGTTGTAAGGCTGATTGTTATTCTTCCGGCTATGGTTATTGCAAATCTATAAAAGTCAATATCACTAGCCGGACTAATCAATCCAGTTACATTGGTATTGAAAGGAATTATAGCAGCTCCTGCAGTTGTGCCGTTCAAATCGTTATCTAGCGGATTTTGACAACTCGTAACAATACCCGAGGAAGTGGTGGTAAAGTTTACACTAACATATGCTCCTGTACCAGATGCACAAGTTGCTCTTACTCTCCAATTATAAGCAGTTCCTGCGGTTAGTCCGGTTAATGATGCTGTTGTAGTTGTTTGAGCAGCATTGAAGACTGTCCAAGTTGTTGCCGTGTTCAATTTATACTCTACTGAATAACTTGTGGCATTAGCGACAGCCACCCATGCAAGATTTGCGTTAGTTGTTGTTATGCCGCTTGTTGTAAGACCTGTAGGATTACCACAAGCTGCTGTTGTACTGAAATTGGCAGTAGCGTAATTACCAGTACCAGATGCACAAGTTGCTCTTACTCTCCAATTATAAGCAGTTCCTTCGGTTAGTCCGGTTAATGATGCTGTTGTAGTTGTTTGAGCAGCATTTAAGACTGTCCAAGTTGTTGCCGTGTTCAATTTATACTCTACTGAATAACTTGTGGCATTAGCGACAGCAGTCCAACTGATAGTTGCACTGTTCGCTGTTATAGATGCAGTTGTCAATCCTATAGGGTCTCCACACAATGGTGCAGTGATGATGTTGAAATTGGCATTGCTGATGTCAAAAAAGATATTTCCAATCGCTTCAATTTTAATTCTTGCCGTGTTACCAATGTTGTTTGGGATCACAACTGGATGGGTTCCATCATTAGGAGTAGTTTCTGCAAGTACGATGGGGAATGTTTGTCCGCCATCTGTGCTCAAAGAGATTTTTACATTTACAACATTGATTGGTGCAAGGTCTGTTGAGCCAACACTCCAAGTTACATTTTGTGTTGTGCCTACACCCCAAGAAACTGCTGTATTTGGTGCGGTTACTGCAAACGGTCCACTTGTTCCACTTACTGTAATCACTACATCTGCAAAAGAAGTTTGTCCAACTTCTGGAGAAAGTGTGTTAGAGCTAAATGGGGCATTGTCCCTCACCGTTAGTCTGAAATTAAGCGTTCTTGCTACGGAGCTAAGCGCTTCAATATTTGCACCAGCATCACCACCTGGTAATGGTCCGGTTACGTTTTGGCCAGCCAAGATTGTAGAAAGCTGAGGAAAATATCTTGTAGGGGAGCTTGTTGGCCTAAAGCTGATCCAGTTCGGGCCAATTGTTTTTGTTGCACTGGCTACACTGGCTGCCCCAGTAGTTGTTGCATTTCCGTTGTCATTTTGCTCCCAAGTGTAGGTTAAAGGATCTCCATTTAAATCTGAAGCAGAACCAGTGAGTGCAAATGGGGTGCTTCTTGGAATGGTGTAAATGGTAAGGGGAGCAACGACTGGCCCAGTATTATTTCCTGCAATACTTAATGTTGTACCGCAAGTTTTTGTTTCAATGTTTGTTTGTACTTGCGCAATAGATGCTTGATGAAAAATATCAATAGAATGAGGAGCCACATCTTGTGCTGTAATTCCTGCATAGCTCATGATGGTGATTCCGGATCCCACTTCCTTGTTTACCCCTGCCCCTTCTGTGCTCATTGAAAAAGTATGGTTAGCACCCAATTGGTGTCCAATTTCATGGGCCACATAATCGATATCAAAATTGTCCCCACTCGGTATGCCATCAGCAGGAGATGTGATACCACTTCCTTTACCGGCATTACATACACAGCCTATGCATCCTGCATTTCCTCCACCTCCAGAAGCTCCAAACATGTGTCCAATATCATAATTTGCTTCTCCGATAACTGCTGTAAGTGTTGTTTGCAGTTGACTGTTCCAGGTAGAAAGAGTAGTTGAATAAGGGTCGGTAGCTGGTGTGTAATAAATTACTGATGTTGTTGTTGGAATTAAACTCAAGTGAAGGGCAAGGTCTTTTTCAAAAATACCATTGCAACGGGTGAGTGTTGCATTGAAAGCAGCTAAAACTCTTGCTTCGCGGTCAAGCGTAGTTTCAGTTGCACCAAAATAATTTGCATATTCGCCATTACAAGAAAGAGCAAGTCTTAAAATTTTTAGGTTACCTCCAGATCGTGCAATGCTGATGGGTTGATCGGTAACAATTTGATTTAAGGCGGATGCAAGTTGGTTATCTTGGGTTGAGCAATTCCAAGGCATTTGTCCGATTTTGCGTTGCGATTTAAATACTGAGTAAGTTAGTTTGTCGTCCGTATAGGGTTCAATGTATTCTTCCTCTTTGTCAGATCTGAATACCATGGTTTGAATTCCTTGCGGCGATATGCTCAATTTGACACTTGCACTTTTATCTGTAATTCCTATTCCGGAGAAAGAGCGTATGTCGCTGAATTTGGCTTGTAATTCTGGTTCAAAGTTGGAAGCTTCGGTGAGTTCAAATTCCTCGAGAATACCATCTGCATTTGGGAGGGAGAAGACAATGTTGGTGGAGCTGGTTCTGACTGCCGTCAACAAATATTGTTGCATGGCAGTTAGATCGGCATCGAACAATTTGTAATTGGTGGGCATGGAAGGCTTTGGAGCTATTCTTTCAATTGGAATTATAGCAGGCCCATGTTCAGTCCAAAAATTATTTTGTTGTGCAAAAGTTTGTACAAATGTAAATAGAATGATAATTGTAAAGAGCGTAAGCTTTTTTATCATGAGGGGGAGGTAAGGGGTTAATTTTGGTTTATGAAATTACACAATTTCCCTATTAATTCCTATGAAACGATAGTGATTTGTAAGAAAATCCAGGAGCAAGAAATACAAGTAGCTGACTGTTTGAGACTAATGCAAAAATCATTAAACAAAAAACTTTTCAAATTTCAAAACGAATGCCTTGTGCCAGAGGCATTGTTGACCCATAATTGATGGTATTGGTTTGTCGCCTCATATAGGCTTTCCAGCTATCAGAACCACTTTCTCTTCCTCCACCTGTTTCTTTTTCTCCGCCAAATGCTCCACCAATTTCAGCGCCGGATGTGCCGATGTTTATATTGGCAATTCCGCAATCTGAACCTGCTGCGGACAAAAACTGTTCTGCCTCGCGTAAATTAAGTGTAAATAGAGATGAGGATAAACCCTGTGGCACATCGTTCTGAAATGCAATGGCTTGGTCTAAGCTATCACATTTCATCAGATAGAGAATTGGAGCAAAGGTTTCTTCTTTTACAACATGAGATTGGGTTTTCATTACAATGATGGCGGGCTTTACATAGCAGCCTGATTCATATCCTGTTCCACCCAAAACGTCTCCCCCGGTTAACAAGCTGCCACCTTCGGCTTGTGCTTGTAAAATTGCATTTGAAAAAGCATGAACAGCATGGGTATCAATTAACGGACCCACATGGTTTTCTTTGAGTAAGGGATTGCCAATTTTAAGCTGACCATAGGCTTTTACCAATCTTGTTTTTACTTCATCGTAGCAATCGGTATGTACAATCAATCTTCTGGTGGTGGTGCAACGCTGACCGCCTGTACCAACAGCGCCAAAAACGACAGCAGGAATTACCAGGTCAAGATCAGCTGCTTTGGAAACAATGATGGCATTGTTTCCTCCTAATTCAAGTAAGCTTCTGCCCAATCTTTGTGCAACGGCGGTTCCAACTGATTTGCCCATTCTCGTAGAACCTGTTGCGGAAACCAAGGGTAGCCTAGGATCATTCGACATCAATTGTCCTACTACGGCATCACCAACAACAAGGCAGGATACTCCTTCTGGAATGTTGTTTGCGGCAAAGACGCGGCTTACAATAAGCTGACAAGCAATTGCAGACAGCGGTGCTTTTTCTGAGGGCTTCCAAACGCAGGTATTTCCGCAGACCCAAGCCAGCATTGTGTTCCAAGACCAAACCGCAACTGGAAAATTGAATGCAGAGATGATGCCCACCACACCAAGCGGGTGGTATTGTTCATACATGCGGTGAGAAGGACGTTCGGAGTGCATGGTGAGTCCGTATAATTGTCTGGATAAACCCACAGCAAAATCACAGATGTCAATCATTTCTTGCACTTCGCCCCATCCTTCCTGTAGGCTTTTACCCATTTCATAGCTAACGAGTCTGCCTAAATCTTCTTTGTATTTGCGAAGTTCATCACCAATCAATCTTACAATTTCTCCTCTTTTTGGTGCAGGCATGGCGCTCCAAACTTTATAAGCTTCCACTGCTGTTTTTATAACTTTGTTATAGTCTTCTTCTGTTGCCAGTTGGGTGGAACCAATTGTTTTACCATCTACTGGTGAAATGGAATCCAACAATGCGCCTTTGCCTTGCCAGTGTATTGAACCTGTAGAAATGCCATTGTTTTTTTCGCCTAAGCCCAACGCAATTAATGAAGAAGAAATCATGATGATTACATTTAATAGGATGAAAAAGCACTATGCTTTAAAATAACTTCCTGTTTGTGTTTCTAGAAAAGCATTGAAGTCGATGTCTTCTTGTTTGATGAAACCTTGCTGAGGTAGTTTTCCATCTGCAACCATTTCTACTACTGCTGCTAGTGATGCTGCGGTAGTCCAGGATATGGCACGCCATTTTTTACCATCCACTTCAATCGGATGAAAAGAGCGATAATATTCTTCCCTAGCCAGTCCCTCTTTTTTCCATCCTTCTACTACAGCATAAACAATTACTACATCTTCTGCTACTGGTGGTTTTGCTTCTGTTAGTATTTGTTCCACCAATTCTCTTTTCTCCTTAAGAATCAATTCATATAAAAGAAAACGCATAAGTTTTGCGTGGCCTGGGTAGCGTATGGTTTTGTAGTTGAGTGTGTCTACTTTTCCTTCGTAAGTCTCGCACATCGTGCCTAGTCCGCCTGAAGTACTGAAAGCTTCATAATCACGACCTTCTATATTGATGTGTTCTAGTCCATCTAATGAAGGCACCATTTTTTTTTCACCATTGTGAATGACCTCTGAGTCATTGATGTATTCATTAATTACGCCAGCAGGCGACCATGTAAATGAATAGCCCAACAATCCATTGGGGTACATGGGTAATGCACCAACGCGCAATTCAATGTCGCGTAGCTTTGTAAATCTTTTTGCAAGATCTGATCCGATGATGCCAATTAACCCGGGTGCTAAACCACATTGTGGAGCCATCGCCCCTTTAGCGGTAGCAGACATTTCAAGAATGGCTTTGGTTGTTGGTACATCTTCTGTTAAATCGAAATAATGTTTGCTATGGGCATGTGCAATTTTTGCGATGCTGAGGTTGAGGTTATAGGGCATGCAAGAAACTATGGTATCATATTTCGGGATAGTTTCTTGTAAAAGTGTTGAATCATTGATATCACCGTTTATAATGGTAAATCCAGGGTTTTCAGGAGGATTGGTTTTATCGAATCCTGTTACGTTAAATCGCTTGTTGAGTAGGATGCCTACCAATGAGCCGACTTTCCCCATGCCAAAAACAAGAATCGTTTTCATTATAAATATATTTGTATGCTGAAATTACTTTAGATTGAGCGATATAAAAAAACAGTTTAGTAAATCGGCATTAATAGCTGAGAAATAAATATATAAGTGATGTTCTTGTTTCATGCTGTATCTAAAGGATATCCCGTAATTTTCAAAATCAATGAATCGCTAAATTTATGCAACAGAATTATACAGATGGATTTTTTAATGTAGGTCCAGTTTACGGATTTTTACCACAATCACTTCCGCTTTCCGTTTTGCCAGAAACTTATACAGGGCTTCAAGAACTATTAGACAAGATGCCTGTACAATTGGATGCTGAACATTTTGGGTATTTGCATTATCCAAATAAAATTGTGGAGGCTGTAGATCAATTACACAATTACATTGATGCGGTAAAAGTGGAAGAAGATGTAAGCATAATACAAGCACTGTTTCGTGGTTATTCATTTCTTGCATCTGCATTTACTTTGGAGTCTTCTTTTCAGCATTACCGAGAAACAGGAAATTACGGTAAGGCAAGAAATGTATTGCCGATACAAATTGCACAGCCTTTTGTTGCTGTTGCAGATAAGATGGATGTATATCCTTGGTTGGATTATCACTATGCGTATTCATTGGGCAATTTCAAAAAGAAAGACGATGCAGCAGGATTAGAATGGACAAATTTAGAAATGTGTGTAAGGTTTTCCGGACAACCCGATGAGGTTGGATTTATCATGTTGCATGTTGATATTAACCAACACTCTGCAGATCTTGTGGGTTCTGTTATGAAGGCCTTAGAAGCGGTTGCTCATGGTGAAACAGAAAATGTAGAAGCGGCGTTAGATTGGAACATGCGTACGATGGTTGAAATGAACAACAGGAGAAGAGAAATGTGGAAGGCATCGCGTTGGCAGCACTATAATGATTTTAGGGTCTTCATCATGGGAGTAAAAGGGAATGAAGAATTGTTTGGTGATGGGGTTACGTATACGGGAGTTTGGGATGAGCCAAAACAGTTCAGAGGTCAAACTGGAGCACAAGATGATATTATTCCAATGGAAGATATTTTTTCTGGTGTGATTAATTACTATCCCAAGAATGAGCTCACGAAATATTTACTTGATCTAAGAACGTATAGACCTAAATGTATTCAGCAGTTTTTTATTGATTTAGAAAAAGAGGTTGAAGGAATACACCACCGTGGTATGTTGGGTTATTTACAGGAACAGAAAAGTGTAGTGGGACTGTCAAGATTGCTTGGCATACTTGAACAGATTTATCATTTTAGAAATGGGCATTGGCAGTTTGTACAGAAATACATTATGGCCAATACGCCTTATGCAAAGGCAACAGGAGGAACACCCATTACCAGTTGGTTGCCCAATCAATTAAAAGCTGTAATGCAGCAAATGCAGGATGTGTTGGATATTATTGCTTCATTAGAAATTGAAATGGATGAAACCACTTCCTCTATTGTTACATCCAACCAAACAACTTTGCCTCAAAAACAAAAATTGTTGGAAGAACAATTGGTTATGGTAGCTGGAGAACAATTTTCGGCCGAGAAAGTATTTGACTTGAATGATAAATTTGGTTTGAAGGATCAATAAATACTAATTTTGGGATATGATAAGGTTGATGGTGATTGTATTGTCAGTGTTTAGTTTAATGTCTTGCGATAAGCAGCAGGAGCTACAACAGGTTGTATCTGATTCGACTTGTTACAAAGGTAAATTGGTTTTGGTGGGTATATGCGGTAATGCGGTGGTTCAGGTATTGGATGACCGTATGCCAGCTTCGTTTTATGAAGCAAACTGGAAAGATGAATCTACTGGAATTAGTTATCAGAAAGTGATGGGAAATACAAACTATTGTGGTTTTCCAGCTGATCTAAAAGTAAATGAGGAGTTTTATTTTAGGATAGACCCGCCAACTACAGCCCCTCCTTATTGTGCGAACTGTAAGGCATTGAGTCCAACTCCCCAACTAAGACAGTATATTCAAATTTGCGGGAACAAATAGAAAGGAGCAAAAAATTAATTTACCCAACTGGAATGCCCTGAGGAAATCTGAAATAATTTTTAGGGTCAACTGCTTTTTTAATGGCCTTTAATCTTGGAAGTGCAGGTCCATAATAAGTATTTAGAAAGTTGGCTTCGTTTCTATCAATAAAGTTAACATAGCTGAATTTTGATGTAAATGCTTCCATAATCAAAAGGAATTCATCTAGCCACTGTTTATTGTCAAAAATATTTTGATCGCCATCCTTCCAAGTAAGCTCAATGGTAGTAATCATTTTTGCGTCACGAGCAAAGAAAGCAGTTGCATCAGGGGCGGTTAAACTTATTGCTCCACCTAAAAGAAAATAGTTAAATTTTGCGCTACCTGATGTGACTGGCCATTCTGCTAGTTTGGCAAAAATAGTGGCTTGTGCAGCTGCACTCAGTGGCTCAAATGCAAAACGAGAACGTTCATGAACAAACTTTGGTGCTCCCTCTTCCGAACGCAATTCTTGTGCCTTCCAATAGTCTTCATTTGTCACAACTCTAATAGGTGTTGAAATAGCATTGACGGGTGCCATAAGGGCATCAAATTCTGCAATTTCTCCCTTGAATTGTCCACGTAAAGTCACAACAGGACGCAATACAAATCCTGCTGGTTGTACGCGCCTTCTTACCATTTCAATAGTTACTTTTACTCCTAGGGTATTTGGTGCTGTCATGAGCACATCCTGAAGTTTTGCGAATACAAGTTCGGGGAAGTTGTTCCAGGCCAATTCAAACATGGTTACTCTCGTAACAGCAAAGGGCTTGAATGTAAATGAAGTATGTATGCCAAAATTTCCACCACCTGCACCACGGATGGCCCAGAAAAGATCAGGGTTTTCTGTCTCACTGCAAATGGCAATATCTCCTTCGGCAGTCACCATTCTGGTTTCAACCAACTGATCACAGGTAAGTCCATGTGCCCTCATGTTAAATCCTATTCCTCCACCAAGTACCAATCCACCCATACCCACATTTTTGCTTATTGAGTGCGTGATAGCCAAACTTGTTTCGCTGAATGCAGAAAAAACATGTCTGTTTCTTGCACCCCCATCAACAGTGGCTAAACCGGTTGATGAGTTCAAAGAAATATTTGTCATTCCAGAAAGGTCGAGCAGTAATTCATTGGTAGAAGAATATCCCGCATAAGAATGTCCACCTGAACGGGTAGTGATTGCAATGTTATTTTGTCTGGCCCATTTGACAGTTGTTACAACATCTTTTTCGGTCACACATCGGACAACTGCCTGCGGAATTGTTTTCCCATATTGTAAAGCGTAAGGAATTGTAAAGGGATCAAAGCCAGTTGCTCCTGGTAAGAGGACGGTCCCGTTTAATTGATTTGAAAGAATTTGCCAGTCGAATTCAGATAGCAGATCTGTTTTGGAGCAACCTTGTAAAAAGCCAACCAAGGAAGGCGTTAACAATGCTCCACCAATTGTTTTAGAGCCAAGACTTATAAAACTTTTTCTGCTGAGCTGCGTCATTATGTAGTTTTGGTTGAGATACGGGAGCTTAATGACTGCAAACTAATATTGAAATTTCATTTAAAGAAGAAAATTTATACCCAGTCTTTAATAAAAGTTGTTTTATACGCAATCGGTAAAATTGAATTTATAGGGCAGGATTATTTTTTTCACAAGAAATACCTTTAACCGGTTCGCACTTTAGCAAATCCTGCCAATACGATTCTTCAAAAAGCGAAACGCCCTCTGCTGATATTTCCATGTCATGCCAATGTATGTTGGTTAAGCCGGCTGCCTCGAGACATCTTTCATGCATTTTTTTAGAAAGATGGTAATTGGTAAGGTCAATATGGCTTTCGTCAGGTAAATAAAGTTTAAAAATTACTTCATCCCCATCATTGAATCCTTTTTGAATTCTTTCGAAACCATATTTGCGCATCGACATTTCCGGGTGTTTGCATTCAGGATTGTTGTTGATTGTTACAAATCTCCCTCCGGGTTTCAAATGTTTTGCAATAACATTACACATGGTTTGTAATTGCGATTCATTTTCAGAATAATTCAACAAATACGATGCTGAGATCAGATCAAATTTCCTTCCTAGATCAAGGTCCAGCGCATTTCCAACAAAATAGGATATACCCAACGGATCAACTTTTTCTGCTTCGTTGGCCAATACAATCATTTGCTCTGAAAGGTCTATTCCCACTACTTCGGCGGCGCCTTTTAGTTTATATAGACGGGTGTAAAATCCCTCACCACAGGCAAGGTCTAGCACAGATTTGCCATTCATGTCACCTGCTATGTTAAATAAGGTATGTGCTTCCAGGTATTTTCGCCAAGGCAGCGATTTGGAATACTTGTATTCATCTGCTATTTTGTTGTAGTCGGTAGACATGTTTGATTTGTTTATCGTTTAAATATCATTTATTTTAGTCAGTATATTTTAAATTACTTCAATCTATTGATTCAAATCAAATAACATGAAACAATTTCTTATTATTTTTTCTGCAGCATTTTTTCTGCTTAGTTGCCAAAATCAATCTAGTTCGGCATGGCAGACCATGACATTTATTCAGGATAAACCTTTATTGACGCATGTAAATCTAGGAGATACTTCAGATGGTCATGGTGATGGATTGGCTTTTGAGGCAGTATTGAGGGATACTGCGGGAACAGTCGTTGGTGAAGTATTGGGTTGGATAGTAACTGTAGATATTATGGATGGTGACTCTGCGAATACTGTTCACATTACAGACCGTATTGGAACGATAGTTGCTAAATTTGGAGATGAAAATAAAATTGTTGCCGCTGGTGGAACCAGCTATCAAAAGGGGGAACAAGAAATGAAGTCAGGAATTAAACAAAAAAGAGCTGTTGTTGGTGGAACAGGGAAGTATAAAGGCATTAAGGGGGAAGTAACGACTACTAGAAATGAGGATGGAACATACACGCATGTGTTAGATGTAAAAATGGCTAACTAGTCCATTTGCAACAATCTACTTGTTTTCGAAAAAACTATAATCTAAACACAACCAAATGAAACAAATAATTCTGGTATTTGCAACCGCAATCTATTTATTAAGTTGTCAAAATCAACCAGTTTCAAAATGGGAGACGCTGAAATTGATTCAAGATAATCCGTTGGTAACGCATATTAATTTAGGCGATCCTGCGCATGGTCATGGAGATGGCTCTTCTTTTGAAGCACCTTTGAGGGATACTTTGGGAAACATAGTGGGTGAAGCATTGGGATGGACAGTAACTGTTGATATCATGGATGGAGACTTAACCAACCCTAAAATCTTAAAAGAGCGAATCGGAACGAGTGTGTTTAATCTTGGGGATGAAAATGAAATTGTTGGAAGTAGAATCACAAGTTACTATGATGGAGAACAACGCTTAAAGCTTGGTTTACCTCAAGTATACCCTATTATGGGTGGAACAGGAAAATACAAAGGGATAGAAGGTGAATTTAGTGCAACACGACAAGCAGATAGTAGTTATGTTTATATTTTTAATTTTAAGATGAGTGATTAACTCATAGATTCGTCAATACACATTATCCAAGGCAGCGCTTTGGAATACTTGTAGTCATCTGCAATTTTGATGTAGTCGGTAGACATTCTTAAATTTTATCTTGTAAAGATTACATATATTAGTCAATAGCATTAAAAATAATATTTAGTCTATTTTATTTAATCTAATCAAATGAAACAATTTCTTGTAATTTTTTCTGCTGCATTTTTTCTACTTAGTTGCCAAAATCAATCTAGATCGGCATGGCAGACCTTGACATTTATTCAGGATAAATCTTTGTTGACGCATATCAATTTAGGAGATTCTGCCCATGGTCATGGAGACGGAATGGCTTTTGAGGCTGTATTGAGGGATACTGCGGGAACAGTCGTTGGTGAAGTGTTGGGTTGGATGGTAACTGTTGATATCGCAGATGGCGACTCAGCAAATACTGTTCACATGACAGATCGTATTGGAACGATGGTTATTAAATTTGGAGATGAAAATAAAATTGTTGTTCCAGGTGGAAGCACTTATAATAAGGGCGAGCAGGTAATGAAGTTAGGAATCCCCCAAAAAAATGCTGTTGTTGGTGGTACAGGAAAGTATAAAGGGGTTAGAGGTGAAGTAACGACTACTAGAAATGAGGATGGAACATACACGCATGTATTCGATATTAAAATGGAGGATTAGGTCATTGTTATTGATTTACTTCTTTTGTAAAAATCACATTCTTAAAATTATCACATGAAACAAGTTCTTGTAATTTTTACCGCAGCATTTTTTCTGCTTAGTTGCCAAAATCAATCTAGTTCGGCATGGCAGACCATGACATTTATTCAGGATAAACCTTTCTTGACGCATGTAAATCTAGGAGATACTGCACATGGTCATGGTGATGGAATGGCATTTGAGGCAGTATTGAAAGATACTGCTGGAACTGCAGTTGGTGAAGTGTTGGGTTGGATGGTAACTGTAGATATTATGGATGGTGACTCAGCAAATCCTGTGCACTTTACAGAACGTATCGGAACGACGGTTTATAAATTTGATGACGAAAATAAAATTATTGTTTCCGGTGGAACCAGTAATCACAAGGGCGAGCAGGTAATGAAGTTGGGAATGGACCAAAAAAGAGCTGTTGTTGGTGGAACAGGGAAGTATAAAGGCATTAAAGGGGAAGTAACGACTACTAGAAATGAGGATGGGACATACACGCATGTGTTAGATGTAAAAATGGCTAACTAATCCATTATTAATGATTTACTTCTTTTGCAACAGTTACATTCTAAACATAATCACATGAAACAAATAATTCTGGTATTGGCAACTGCAATCTATTTATTGAGTTGTCAAAATCAACCAGTTGCAAAATGGGAAACGCTTGAATTTATTTTAGGTAAACGCCAATTGACAACTCTTAACTTAGGAGATAGTGCACATGGCCACGGTGACGGAAGGGCTTGGAAGGCGACTTTGAGTGATACTTTGGGGAACATAGTTGGTAATGCTTTTGGATGGACAGTGACTATTGACATCATGGATGGTGATTCAGCGAATCCAAAATATATAACAGAACGAACTGCCTTAAGTATTCTAAATTTTGGAGATGAAAATGAAATTGTTATACAAGGAATTTATGGCGAACACCATGGGGAACAACGTATAAGTCTTGCATTAGATCCAATAGTGGGGGGCACAGGTAAATACAAAGGGGCTGAAGGAGAGATGAAGGTTGTAAGAAAAGCAGATAGTACTATTGCTGTTCTTCTTAATACAAAGACGGTAGATTAATTCATCGGATTGGTCAATACAAATTAAGCTGACCTAAAAAAATCTGCATCACATCAAGCAGGTCTTCAACCAATAGAGATTATCTATTTTCTCTTAAGATATAATGTGTGCTTCTTCCACCGCCGAGTCCATTTACCAAAATCTTTTTATTTAACAGGTCTTGTATGTCTCTAAGTGCAGTATCCTGAGAGCAGTCGCAAAGGTTTCCCCAAACAGAAGTATTTAGATTAACGGGTAAGCCTTCAATTAACCTGTTGATCATTTTGATTTGACGGTTATTGAAAGACAATCCAATTTGTTTTTCCCAGAAACGTGCTTTTTTGAACGTGAGCGCCAGCGGCTTATCCGCATTATTAATGGCTTTTTTGACCGTTTTTAAAAACCAGATTAGCCATTCAGTAATATCCAATGTTCCTTTCTGGGTTTGTTCCAACATTTGATAGTAGCTGGTTTTCTCTTTTTTCAGTTGCGCACTCAAGCTATACAGACAAATTTTACTTTCTGTGGCTCTTGCCAATTGCAGTGAAGTAATCAATCTTGTTAATCTTCCATTCCCATCATCAAATGGATGGATGGTTACAAAACCAAGGTGAGCGATTCCGGCTTTAATCAATGGATCAACCTGAAATTTAGTATTGAACCAGCTCAGGTATTTATGCATGTCTTTTGATAGGCCCTCTGAAGAAGGAGCTTCAAACATTACTTTTTCATGTGGGGGCACTCCCCAAAAAACTTCCAAGGGACGATCAATTGGATTGTTTCTCCAGGCACCTACCTGTATTCGGTAAGCGCCACTTCTACCTGTGGGGAAAAAAGCATTATGCCATTCAAATAATCTTTCTTCAGTTAAAGGGGCAATAGCATCTTGACTGGCATCCCAAAGTAAATCACTCCAACTGGCGACTTGTTCACTGTATTTCATGGCATGTTGAAGGTCTGTCCCGGTTTTCTTAGCAAAAAAACTGAGTACTTCCTCCTTTTTCATTTCTAGATCTGCCAATTCAAAATTGCCTATCAACTCTTCTGTAAGCATATAGGTGTTGGCTTCCCTGCTCAAAAATCCAGGTAGCATTTCAATTTTCTGCTTCAGTTTTTGCTGCTCTTTGGTTGCCTCTGCAAGTACCGCGTTCACAGTTGTAGAGTCCCAGGTGACAGTCGGCCAGCCTTGTTGGTTGTATATGTATATCGACATAAGCCTATTTCATGCAAATATACTATTTATTCACCGCATAAATTGCGGATTAAATAGTTCGTATTATTTATCACTTTACGATTATTTCAACCATATTTTTTCCTACATTAGGTGAAATAAAAATCATTGTTATGTTAAGGAAGCTTGTTTGTGGTATTCTTGCCTTTTTCAGTTTGATCAGCGTTTCGGCACAGGAGTCGTATTTCTATCCAGGCAGCGGAAAGTTCAATCCGGCCATACCTACTCCACAGCAATTCTTGGGTTATGCAATTGGTGAGCAACATACCAGGCACGATAAGATTGTAGAGTATTTCAAGGAGTTGGATAGGTTGTCTGATAGGGTGAGTGTGGAAGTGATTGGCAGGACTTTCGAAAACAGGGAGCAGATAGTGGGGGTGTTTACTTCTGCGGATAACCAAAAAAACCTGGAGCAAATTCGTCAGCAGCATTTAGCCGGACAAAAACAGGGAGCAACTGAGAAAGTGCCTTTGGTGATTCATTTGGGATATAATGTACATGGTAACGAGCCTTCTTCTAGTGAAGCGGCAATGCTTACTGCTTATTATATTACTGCATCGGAATCTGAAGAAGCGGAAAAGTGGATGAAGGATATGGTTATTTTGGTGGATCCGGTGATCAATCCGGATGGCAGAGATCGCCATACCAATTGGGCAAATATGCACAAAGCATTTCCTCCGGTTGCAGATGCGAACGACAGAGAACACAACGAAATTTGGCCTGGGGGCAGGACCAACCATTATTGGTTTGATTTGAACAGGGATTGGTTCCTGGGAACATTTCCAGAAACAAGGAACAGGGTGAACTTCTTCCACAAATGGAGGCCTTACGTACAAACGGATCATCATGAAATGGGCACCAACTCCAGTTTTTATTTTGATCCAGGTGAAGAAGCAAGTAACAATCCAGTGGTGCCCGATTATCTCTATAAAAAAGTCTATCCGAAATATGCAGAATATTTTTCAAAGGCAGCGAATGGAATTGGCTCGATGTATTTCACCAAAGAGGCCTTTGATAAATTGTATCCGGGTTATGGCAGCAGTTATATTAATTTTTATGGAGGAGCAGGTTTCTTGTTTGAACAAGCAAGTAGTCGCGGTCACCTTCAAGAAACAACTACTATCCCTATTACGTTTGGATTTACCATTCGCAATCAATTCACTGCATCCTTGGCAACAGTTCGTGCATCTAACGCAGAGAAGTCCATGTTACTGGAAATGAGAAAACAGTTTTTTGAAGTAGCAAAAAAGCAAGCGGACGCCGCTGTTGTAAAAGGGTATGTTTTTGAAGATGACAATGACTATAACAGAACCAAAGCGTTTGTAGATCTACTGTTGTTGCACCGGGTGGATGTATATCAAATGCCTGCTACCAATAAATACTATGTTCCGGTAGCGCAGGAAAACCACATCATGGTGCGGACTATTTTTGAGAACCAAATTAATTTTAAAGACAGTTCATTTTATGATGCCTCTACTTGGAGTTTGATTCATGCATATGGACTTCCTTTCAATGAAGTGAAGACAGCCATGCCTTTGGGAAATAAAATCACTGGGTCATTGCCGGAAATCAAAACAGATTTTCAGAAAAGCGGTTATGCTTATTTGATAGACAATGCAGATTATAATACACATCAATTTATATATGCTCTGCAAAAGCAGCAGGTTATTGTACAAACAGCAACACGTCCTTTTTCTACAACAGTAAATGGTAAAGAGAAAAAATTTGGTTACGGAAGTTTGGTAATTAGTGTACAACAGCAGCGTCTGAATGCCGACGAGTTATACAGTGCTATTCAAAAAGCAGCAACTGTTTCAAATATCACTGTGCATGCTGTTCCTACTGGATTTAACTTGTCTGGAGTTGATCTTGGAAGCAATTATGTAAGGACTTTAAAGAAGCCAGAGGCGGTCATGCTAATTGGAACTGGTGTTGCTGCTGGAGAAGCTGGAGAGGTTTGGCATTTATTAGATCAGCGTTTAGGAATGCCAATTACCAAAGTGGATATTTTAAATTTTAGTAGACTTGATTTAGCGCGATACAATACAATGGTGATTGTTTCTGGGATGTATAACCTCCTTGATAAAAACAGTGTAGATAAAATTAAGGCTTGGGTACAGAGTGGGAATACTTTAATCACCATCAAGAGTGGTGCCGAATGGGCAATAAAAAATGGGTTTACAAAGCACAGGTTGTTGATTGATTCCTCAGTAAATAGTCTAAGACAGGATTACGACAGGGCGGTTGAAATTGAAGGGGCAAAGTCTTTAGGAGGATCTATATTCAGAGTAGATTTGGATACCACACATCCTATTGGGTATGGTTTTCAGCGCAGAAAACTTTCGGTTTATAAGAATGGGTTAACTTTTTTCCAAAAAAGTGCGACTGCTTATAATACAGTGGCACAATATACTTCAGATCCAGTGGTTGGGGGTTATGTTCATTCAACTACACTAAACAAATTAAAGAATGGGCCTTCTATTTTGGTGGGTGGTGAAGGTGCAGGAAGAGTAATTTTGTTTGGGGATGAACCTAATTTTAGAGGGACTTGGTACAGCACCAACAAACTATTTTTAAATGCACTATTTTATGGAGGGTTAATCACAAATCAATAGGGGGAACCACTAACTTTGTTTACTTAACTAGTGCATTGTATGCAAAAGTGTATTTCCTTTTTTTTGTTACTAATGATCGCTGAAGGCTTATTTGCCTCAGATTCTATTCCCGTAGTGTTGAATGGAAAAAAATTCAGTGTAGGCGATACACTAGAATTTAATTGGAATGGTAATTTAATTGGTAAAGGATATGCCACAGCTAGTCTACATGTTTGGGTAGACCATATAGAAACTGGTAGGCGATGGAAGTTGCGGTATCCAATATTAAATGGTCTGGCAGAAGGGTCTTTGGTGATAACAGATAGTCTCCCTGTTGGAAACTATGCCTTTAATTTCATGGCCACAGAACAGTTTTTAGAAATTAAAGGCGAAGTGAGAAATGTAAAAATTAAGACGGCATTCAATTACAAAACCAAAAAGAAAGATACGATTGCCGTTTATGAATTGCCTAAAATGACGGGCAAAGAGATGAGGTATACGTTGTTGGGCCAGGAATCTATTTTACACAATGATTTCGTAAGGGTGGATGCAGCGGGTGGATTTGATGTGCCAGCGATTGTATTTGGAGATTCAGCGCAATTGTTATTTGACCCAGGAAGAGGTCGCGGTGTATATTGGATCAATTTAGAAACGCCACTTGATTCTTTATTTACTCCTTTCTATTCTTCTACCTCTTTTATTCAAGTAAATAAAAATGATACAACTGCAGTTGATCTAAAAGACACTAGCGCTTATGTATTTGGCTTTGAAGATCCCTATCCCAATGCAATTGTGTTAGATGAAATAGTGGTAAAGGGGAAGTCTAACGGCGAAAAATTTGAAGATGATTTTGTCTCTATGTTATTTAAAGCGTCTCCAGACGCGAAGACAATTAACGCGTTAGATAATAATGAGTTAATGAGATCTAACAGTATATTGACATTTTTACAGAGTAGAGTTGCGGGATTGTTTATAAGGTCAGATGGCATTACAACGAATGTAACCTGGAGAGCTGCTCCAGTTGATTTTTTTATCAATGAATTTCCGGTTGATGTAAATAACCTGAATTTAAGTGCCATGGATGTTGCATTAATTAAAGTGTACCCACCACCCTCTCAGCTCAGATCGTTATCCAATGGAGGAGCAATAGCTATCTACACAAAACGTGGTAGATATGAAGACCAAAAAGGTGTTCCGCAATATAATTTTACGGTTAAGGGTTATACACAGGGACTAACAAGATTAAAAATAGCTAATTAAAGTATGACAAAAAAAGACAAACTGCTTCAGCAACTTCATTACCATACATTTGCTGTTCTCAAGCCATCATCTTTACACGGTATAGGTGTTTTTGCCATTACCTCAATTAAACAAGGGGAGCGTAAAATATTTTCTGATCACGAAAGCGAGTGGATTGAAGTCTCGAAAGAAGAAGTAGATTCTTTACCCAAGCATACTAGAGATTTGGTAGAGAACCATTGTCTATTTAATAAGACACATTATTATATTCCAGAGTACGGATTTAAAATCTTTGATCTTGCTGTTTACCTCAACCACGCTGATCAACCCAATCTCATTTCCATAAATGATGGAGAATTTTTTGAAGCGGTTCGCGATATTGCTGCCGGCGAAGAGTTGCTAATTGATTATAGGACGATTGTAGATAGTGAAGAATAACCTTTAAGCATCTATCGCTCTGTTTAAAAAATTGACAAGGGGTTTCATGGATTGAAAATGTGAAATCACTTTTTGGATTAAATGCCTGTCTAGTAATTCATCATCTTCTATACTCGCCATTACAATAAAACTTTTTAATTTAAGATATTCCAACGCGGAGTTGTCCTTCTCGTATCCTTTTGGTGGTCTCACCAGTTTTTCTTTTATGTCTAATTCACCAAATGAGTTGATGAATTTTTTTTCATTGATTATTTTTTTAAACTCATCAAAATTGTAATCAATTTCTTGTCGTATTTTATTTAAATCATCTGCCATTGGCATCCAATAACCTCCTCCAATAAAACATGCACTGGGCTCAACATGAAAATAATAACCCGCACAAGATATTTTCTTTCCACCTTTGCTAAAACTAGCACCAAAGTTGGTTTTATACGGGTTTTTATTGGCGCTAAAACGAACATCTCTATTAATTCTGAAAATGCAGTTTTTGGGTTGTATATCTTGTAAAGTGGCATCAATTGATTTCAGGGCCTGAAGAACCTCAGTAACAAAATCAAGGTGGTTTTCTTTGGCGGTCAAATAACTTGCTCGGTTATTATCGAACCATTCTTTTGAATTGTTCTTTTTTAGTTTTTTTAAAAAACTTATGGTTTCCTTATTGATCATTTTTCAAATGTCGGTTAAAATTTATCAATACAGTGGTTAGGGGATTAGATTAAAACTCAAAATAACTGTTTTTGTTTTCTTTATTAATTCTATTTTACAGCTTAATTTTTCCATCATGAGATTTCTTGTTATTTTGTTTTTGTCAACCCTCACGGCTTCTGCGCAAATTGATCCTCACAAAGTAACCATTGCAAGAGATGGTTATGGTGTACCACACATATTCGCAAAAACAGATCCTGAGGTTTCTTATGGATTGGCTTGGGCACATGCTGAAGATGATTTTGTGAGTTTACAAAGAATGGCATTGCCTTCTAAGTCGCTTATGGGCAAAGCTTTTGGCAAAAACGCGGTTGCAGCAGATTATGCCTTCGCCCTTTTTAGGTGCAGGGAGATTACAGAAGAAAAATGGAATACGCTTTCTCCGGAGTTCATCAGGTTAATTAAGGGATATGTACAAGGATTGAATGATTATGCAGCAAAATATCCTGAAGAAGTATTGCATAAAGACCTTTTCCCGCTGACTATTCAAGATTATATAGCTTCTTCTGTTTTGGCTCTGACGATTTTTAATGGGGCAGACAGAATGTTGGCTGCCATCTATTCCAACAACATGAACCAAGTAATTGATTACGATAAGATGGGATCGAATGCAATTGCAGTGCATCCATCAAAAACAATTACCGGAGAAGCGTTTCTTGCTATTAATGCCCATCAACCAAATGAAGGTCCAGAAGCCTTCTATGAAGCCCACGTTAACAGCGAGGAAGGATGGAATGCATTGGGTGGATTACTTGCTGGTGGTCCGAGTATCTTACATGGCGTTAATGAAAACCTTGGGTGGGCACATACCGTAAATTTTTGTGATCGATTGGATGTTTTTCAACTGCAAATGAATCCTAAAAATCAAAACCAATATTTGTTTGATGGGCAATGGGTTGATTTAGATAAAAAGAAAATTAAACTCCGCGTAAAAGGGGTTCCTGTTCCTATTTCCCGTGATTTGTTTTGGAGTAAATACGGAGCTACCATGAAGAATGAACAAGGGGTATTTTCAATTCGACTTGGCGCAAACATGGAAATCCGTGCCTTGGAGCAATGGTACAAAATGAACAAGGCCAAGAACTTTACAGAGTTCTACAATGCCATCAGTCTGCAAGGATTGTCAATGTTCAATATCATGTATGCGGATAAAAACGACACCATTTTTTATATCAACAACGCATTGATGCCAATTCGAAATGGAGATGCAAAATACGATTGGAAAAAAACATTGCCAGGCAATACGTCAAAAACATTGTGGACCCAATTTCATGGTATTAAGGAACTGCCGCAATACGTAAATCCCAACAGTGGTTTTCTTTTTAATACCAACCATTCCTCTTTCTATGCAACAGGAGAGAAAGACAATTTATCTTCATCACAATTTCCGGCTGCAAATGGATGGGAGACCAACCACAATAACCGAAGTGTGAGATTTTTGGAATTGTTTCCTCAAGACAAGCCGCTTGATTTCGGACTTTTCAAAAGAATAAAATTTGATAGGCAATTGCCAGCAAAACTTCAATATCCTTATGGCATTGATTCTATATTGATGATGACAGCAAAATCATATCCACAGTATGATACGATATTGAATAATTTGAATGCGTGGGATAAGTCTGGGGATCCTAACAGTAAAGGCGCAGCAATATTTTTATTGATTTATGAAAATGTGGCCGCATCCATGCGAGGCAAAGATCCTCAAATGTTAACCAAGATCCAGTCAGAGGAAACCATAGAGAAAGTAAAAACGTATTTGGTAAACAATTTTGGTACCGTCGATTTACGTTTAGGAGATATTCAAAAATTGGTAAGAGGAGATAAAGAATATCCTGGTCCTGGTTTTCCTGATTTACTTTCACCAGAATGGGGTGTTCCATATAAAGATGGCAAAAGAAAAATTACCGGAGGCGATGCTTATATAGCGTTGGTCCGTTTTCCAAAACAAGGGTTACCAATTATAGAGACATCCAATACGTATGGGGCTTCTGCTAAAGCAGGGAAACCACATTTTGACGACCAGGTAGATCTATTTTTACAACAGAAAACGAAGCCAATGACTTTAGATAAAGCAGAGGTGTTAAGGACTGCCAAAAGAATTTACCACCCAGGCGAATAATTTAATCAAAAATGATGGTCCCAAAACTTTCATAATCGTGAAAGTTTTTTCTGGTTGGTCGCCACGACCAATAGGTTGTGCCTTTGTCGTAATCGATTCTATAAAAATTAGCCCTCCATTTCATTCCTTTTTTAGGCGGCATGTTTTGTAAGGGTTCCATTAATTTATAGGGAATAAAAAATTCTGCCTTCCACGAAATCACTTTATCACCTTCTTTGTTAATTGTTGCAGCATGCCTGGTTTTTTTATTTCCTTCATAATGCCAAGGTCTCCAACCAAGGAATTTTCCATTGTAATTTGGAACAAGAATGGGTAATTCATAATTGTAAGGCGATAGTTCGTACTCAAAATAGATGACTGAACTTTCCTCTGGCCAGAAAAACACCTCAACCACATCTTCGTTATAAATATCTTCAAAATCTGCTTTGATGGTAGAAGTAATTATTTTGTCTTCGCATTCGTAAAGGCAATAAATACCCGTTTCTGAATAAAGAATCTTTATTTTTGTTTGGTAGTTCATTGTACCGCTCTTTCTTTTTGGCAGCTCCAGATATTCGGCTTTGCTCCATTCTACAGCGTTTCCATTTCCATTGATTATAAAGTCTTTTGTCTTTTTTACAACTAAGGTTGTACTGTCTTTTGTCTGTGCAGTACCGCCCATTACAGAAAGTATAAAAACGGCGAGTAACATTAATTTGCTTATACTAGCAATTGTCTTCATTGTTGTTGGCGTTATTTTTGTTTAACAAGCATTGGAAACAACTTTCTAATTTCTGCTTCTGTAGGCTGGGCTCCATATTCGCAAATCTCGAAGGCTTCTGCATACTTTGCTTTTGCTGCATTTTGCTCTCCATACCATTTGGCCATTGAGGCACGAATATCTGGTGCCATTTGTTCATCGTATTGTTTCATCAACCACTTGAATCTATCTTCTTTGGATTGCGGAATTTCTTCTTCATAATGGCCAATCCATGGCATCCACTCATAAAATTGAGAAACGTGTGCATCCAGTCCCCACATCTTTTTTTCGTAGACTGATGAGATATCTATGGCAATATCTGGCCTAAATGGATTTGGTCTCTGGAAACGGTCTCTTGCATAAAGGAATATAGGGTTTTTAGTGAGTGCAGGCACGTCGTAGGCGATGTTGGGCACAGCCACCATGTAGGCTGCATCTTGCACCAATACCCCTGTGTATCGATGGTCGGGGTGGTAATCGTTTGGACGGGGAGCAATTACAACATCGGCTTTCCATTCCCTTATTTTCTTGATGATTTGCAAGCGTACTTCCAGGGAAGGCATAAGCATACCATCGTGGTTATCTAGAACATCATAAGTTACGCCCAGTCTTCTTGCTACCTCTTGTGTTTCTGCATAACGTCTTTCAGCAAGTGCTTTTCCCTGTATTTTATGATGACCGGCATCTCCATTGGTGACTGCAACAAATTTTACGGCATGTCCCATACTTGCTAGTAATGCAGCAGTACCCCCTGCATCACTGTCGCAATCATCAGGATGTGCACCGATGACGATGATTCTTGATTTTTCCTGGGTCTGTTGTGCAATGGATAACACCGGTAGAATTCCTGAAGTGAGGAGAACAAGTAAAAGAAATCGGTTTAAATTTTTCATGGCAAAAATATTCGTTGACCATAAGTTACCAATAAATTGGGTATTTCGTATTTTCAGTAGATGATAACTAAAATATTTACAGATAATGATGCTTTGTCAGATTATCTAGCAGAGCAAATGATTGAATTGATCTTAGAGAAACCAACTGCACTTATTTGTTTTGCCTCAGGAAATTCTCCTAGAAATACTGCGGCATGTTTTGTGCAAAAAGTACAGGAGCGTAAAGTAGATCTTTCAAGATTTCATTTTATTGGACTCGACGAATGGGTAGGTGTTCCATCAGCCGTTAAAGGGAGCTGTCAGAATGATTTTAAAAATTGGTTATTTGAGCCTTTGGCAATAGAGGCGGGGCAGTATCATCTTTTTAATGGGATGTCTGCTGACTTAGATGAGGAGTGCATACGAATGGATGAACACATTGCGGCTCAAGGTGGAATAGACATGATGGTGGTTGGTATTGGCATGAATGGACATATTGGATTTAATGAGCCTGGTTCTTCTTTTGATGTTAAGTCACACGTAGTACCATTGGATGAGATTACTTCATCAGTTGGACAAAAATATTTTGAGCAGTCAATGAAGCTATCCTATGGCATCACCCTGGGCTTCCAACATTTGCTGTCTACAAAAAAAGTTTTTCTCATAGCTAATGGCGAAGCAAAAGCAGGGGTAATTCAGAAGGCAGTTGAAGGGGAAGTTACAACAGCATTTCCTGCATCAGTTATGCAAATGCATGAAAATGGATTTGTATTGGTTGATGAAGCGGCGGCCTCACTCCTAAAGACATAATATTTCTAAATGCAGGTAAAGCAGTCGAACCTCATTAGGGTTCTATATTTTCTTGTCTTCTGTTGTACGGCTTCCTGGTTGCCTGTATTGGCTGATTATTGTGCTGATCAAGGTCTTACTGGAACCCAAACCAGTCTTGTGTTAAGCATGACCCCAATTATGATGTTTGCCGTGCAGCCTTTCTATGGGATATTGGCTGACAAATTTGGGTATAAAAAAAGTTTGCTTTTGGCATCCTTATTCTCCTCAATCAGTTATGCATTGTATCTTTTTGGTAATGGATTTGCCTGGATACTGTTAGCTACTTTTTTGATGTCTGTTTTTTATAACACCATTCAGCCTATTCTTGATAGTCTTGCATTGCAATTGGTGAAACGTGAATCCTCTTTTTCTTATGGAACCTTGCGCGTTGCAGGAGCTTTGGGTTGGTCGATTACAGGCATCATTATTGGACAAGTTATTGATCAAGCACATATTAGCTGGATTTTTTTGGTTTCATCAATCAGCATGGTGTTGTTTTTTTTATTTAGTTTTTTTCTAAAAGAGGAATCAGAGAATAGTATAGCAATTGAATCAGTTACATTAAAAGGAGCTTTCAGCGTAATGAAGAATGGGCAGTTGCTTTTACTGCTTTTCTGTGTTTTATTGGTTTCGGTAGCTGGAACCTCTATTTGGAATTTTTATTCCTTGTACATGAAAGAAAATGGTGCAAGTGCTTCATTGGTAGGCTATGGACTTTCTTTACAGGGGTTGTTTGAAATTCCTTTCTTTTATTTTTCGGCTTGGATTATTTCTAGGTTAGGTATGAAGACCACTTTACTGATTACCGTGCTCGCAACTGCTATTCGTTTGTTGTTGTATAGTTTTATTGATAATCCAACCATGGCTTTACCAATAGAAATATTGCACGGCATCTCCTGGTCGCTTTTTTGGGTTATTTGTGTAGAATGGATCAACAAATTGGTGAATGCCAATTGGCTGGCAACTGGACAGTCTTTGCTCTATGCTTCTTATTATGGGGCAGGGGCTGTAATTGGTAATTATTGGACAGGCTATTTAGCGGAAACCGGATTAAAGATTTCAGAAATATTTTTAATCAATGCAGGACTTGTTATAGTTGTATTTATTTTGATTGCAGCTGTGTTACGCACCAATCGACAAAATTAATTACCTGATCCTCTACTGGTCCGTATGGTCCGGGTTTATAGGCATTTGACTCAATGCCTTTAAAATTATTTTCACAAAGCTGACCATCTTGATCACCAGTGATTTCCCAAAATGCAGTCAAGTGCTCCAATTGGTAATCTTTGCCTTCCTCTGCTTTTCCATCCACCAGCCAACAGAATTCAACATCGGTAGTCGATACATTGATTGGTGTTATTCTCATGGTCCATATATAATCACTTACCGAATCCATCCAAAAGTTGGGATAGTTTACCAAACCCACTACTCCTGCATCGTGGTCTGGATGCGCTCCCATCGGTATAGATACTTTTTTCCCATCTGTGCTATAACTTTCAACGCCTGGTCTTAATGGGTATCTGACTGCATAGCTTGTCGTGCCAGGGGTGACTTCAATTAGTTTTGTAGCAAGCCCTTTTTCTTCCCATGTTTTATTTTTTTCTGCAGTAAGTGCAGTAGTATCTTCTCTCAAATTAGCACCAATGACTGCATTACAATATTCAGGGTGTGCGCCACCGCAGTGGTAGCATTCTCTAAAATTTTCTGCAACCAGTTTCCAATTTGCTCGCAAAGTATAATTTTTTATACAGGCTACTTTAGATTCTGCAACCAGATAAGGTTTTACAAATGGTCCAAGGCTTTCTCTAATTGGAGAAAAGTCTGGCGGATCTTTAGAGAGTGAAATGAATATCAATCCTTCTGTTGTTTCAACTGCAACGGGACGAAGATTGTATTCTCCTTTACAGAAATCGTCGGGCATCATTCTTGCATTCAATAAAGTACCGTCTTTGTCGAAAACCCATTGGTGATACGGACATACTAGTTTTGCGGCACGTCCTTTCTGTTCTAGGCAAATTGCTGAACCTCTGTGTGTGCAGGTATTGTAATGCGCATGTACTTGTCCGTTATTTCCTCTAATTAGGATGATTTCGTCTTGCTGTATTTTGTAAATAAAATAGTCGCCACTTTTTGGAATTTGCGCAACATTACCTGCATAAATCCAATGACTTCTCCAAATACTTTTCCATTCTACATTGAGTATTTCCTCAGCAGTATAAAAAGGCTGTTCAAGACTAAAGCCCGATTGATAGTTGGATAAAAGTGTATCTATATTTATCTTGTTCATTATTTATTTTTTTCAAGAGCAAAACAGGCGGCGCCTACTGCACCTGCCATATCTCCAAATTCAGCTTTTTTGATAATTGATCGCGCACCCCCAGGTCTCCATTCATACTTTGAAAGGTATTGTTCCAAAGGATCAAACAGATCATTTCCGGCTTCTGTAATACCACCCCCTAAAATAATGAATTGCGGGGAAAGCACATTACTTATGGATGCAATTCCGAGTGCAAGCTGTCGGATTGATTTTAACCAAATCTCAGCAGCAATGCTATCGTTATTCCTGTAGGCCTCAAGCAATTCTTGTGTGGAAACAAACTTGCCCCCAGATCTTTTTTCAATGGTACAGTTTCCAATACATTCTTCAAGGCTGCCTGGCATGCCTGTTACATCAGGGTCTCCATTATGGTCAATTACCATATGGCCAATATGGCCTGCCTTATTGAATGCACCTTGATAAGCTTTGCCATGAATTAAAATTGCTCCTCCAACTCCGGTGCCGAGTGTGAGTAAAACGGCGTGGGATGCATCTTTACAAGCACCAAATTTTGCTTCAGCCATCAGTGCAGCAACGCCATCATTTAAAACAAATGTTTTTCTTTGAAGGTGGGTTGACCAATTGAAATTTTCAAGACCCTCAAGTCGTCCGGGCATATAAGCAATACATTGGTTGGTTTCGTCTGGAAGTCCAGGTGCGGATATCCCAACCAGTGGGTCACCACCTAAATGATGCATCACGGTCTCCACACTTAGGGCGATTGATTTTTTCCAAACCTGATCATCTCCATCCTCTGTTGGCTGGTAAGATTGGTGAAGGGTTTCGCCTTCTTTGTTAATGGCGACAGCTTTTATTCTTGTGCCACCCAAATCAAGTCCAATTGTATAATTCGCCATTTTATATATTTATAGCCTTTCGTGTTTTTGAACCATTCGTAAGGTATGTAATGTAAATACTTTTTTATTTACATAACTGTCATTTGTTTTAATGAATTCAAGCATGTTTGTAATTATTTCTTCCTCTGATTTTTTCTCACGCGCCAAAGAAATGGTTTTATTTCTAATGGTTGTTAGCATGTCTCTGTATTCGCGTAATTCTTTCATGCCACAAACATCTCCATGTCCTGGTACAATTTTTGACGCTTCATTTGCAATATTGATAAGGTAATTTATTGCCTGTATCATACCATAGATGTCTCCTCCATTGTTTTCATCAATGAAGGGCAGTGCATTGCGCACAAATAAATCTCCTGTATAAAAAACATTTGCATTTTTAAATTGGATAATGATGTCTCCATCGGTATGGGCTTTTTTTACATGGGTAAGCTCGATTGTTTCGGTATCATCGTACAGCTGCATTCTTTCAATGAACGTAATTGTGGGAAGCCCTTTTGTTGGGTATGCTTTTTGTATTACAGAAACTGGTGCCGACAGTAATCTGTCTTTTTCCATACGTATGCGTGTATTTTCATGGGCAACAATTGGTATTAATTCTGATCCAAAGACCAGGTTCCCATTGGTGTGCTCGTAGTGAAAATGGGTATTGATGATGAGCGATGGTTTTCTTGGCGTTATTAATTTTAACTGTTGCTTTATTTTGGGCGTAAGCACACCCAATTGGTTGTCGATTAAAATCAATCTTTGTTTACCATTGAATACACCAATATTGCCAGCATCGCCAATTGGTTGAATCAGAAAGTGATTTGGTTGGATTTTGCGTAATTCCTCCTTAGTAGAAATTTGCTTTTTTATAATGGAATCAAAGCGAGATGTTTGTCCAAAGCAATATTGCTGGAAAGCCTGTGATAATAACAACCAAACAAGTATCTGTTTCATTGTCAAAATCTGTATCCAAGGTGAATGACGTAACGGTAGCCCCATCCAACGCTTCTGGAGCTGCCAGTTGTCGAAATTTCGCCATCATTGCTCAGCCTAGCATACGCAGGAATATATTGTCCCACGAAATCACTTAAAGTTCTAAATAAAAAAGATTGTTGTTCTTTTTCGAGCGTAGTATTGAGTTTCACATTAAAATTATAGAATCCTAAGCCGGGTCCGAACATCACCATATCAACCGTCCAATGTTTTCCAAATAAAAATTGATACCCCATTTGACCTCCAATTGTCAATAAATTTAAATCTAATTCTGTAGTTACATCACCAGAAAAAGCGGATGTCCTATAGCTCCAGGTATTGGATTTATTCATGTGGTTGAATGAAATATAAGGACCTATATATAGTCCATGTGGTTTGCTGAACTTATTTTCTTTGAGCAAGTAGAATCTAAAATCTCCTGAAACATGAAATCCGTAATCATTTTTGTTTTGTAAAAGAACTGCACTGTCCGCCGAATTGGTTTCAATTGCCTTGATATTTGGGAATGCAATCGAGCCAATATTAAAACTAAAGCTTTTGTTTTTGTTTAATTGTCTTTCATATCCAACGATCAGTGCCTTTTTACCAAAAATAAGCGGACTAGATACATTCACTTTTATGGTATTTTTCAAAGTGGTGTCTCTTTGAACAAAGGTTTGTGCGTTGACTGATATCGTAATTCCTAAAGCAAAAAAAGCAAGGAGTAGGTGCTTCATTTTTTCTGATATGAAAAGTTCATTTAATATTAATTGAAGTTATTTTAAAATTTCTTGATAAATTCAATGATTCATTCTTTATGTTTAAATCATTTGGTATGCGGTATACATTATTTTCTCTATTCCTTATTTTCTTTTCTTTTTCAGGTTTTGCTCAAAACACCAGTGATGAGGCATGGGAGTCTATGTTCAATGGGAAAGACCTCAGTAAGTGGAAACCCAAAATCAGGAACCATGTAGCTGGGGATAATTTTGCCAATACCTTTCGTGTAGAAGATGGTAAGATCGTGGTTCGGTATGACGGTTACGATAAGTTTAATGAAAAATTTGGCCATCTCTTTTATTACAAGCAGTTTAATTTTTACCGTATACGTCTAGAATACCGATTTGTAGGAGACCAAGCTAATGAAGGTCCGGGTTGGGCTACAAGAAACAGTGGTATTATGGTACACGGGCAAACACCAGAATCAATGGGAAAGGACCAAGATTTTCCTGTGAGTATAGAAGTGCAGTTGCTAGGAGGAGATGGGAAAAATAAAAGAACAACCTGCAATCTTTGTACGCCTGGCACAAATGTTGAAATGAACGGTAAACTCTTTACCCCACATTGTATTAATTCTAAATCAGAGACCTATCATGGCGATCAGTGGGTAAGGGCAGAAGTGTTGGTGTTAGGCGATTCTGTAATCAAACATTTTGCAAACGGTATGGAAGTACTTTCTTATCAAAAGCCACAGATTGGTGGTGGTAATGTTGGTGCGCAAGAAGTGAAATGGGGGGTTGATGGTATGTTATTAAAAGGAGGATCTATTTCTTTGCAAAGCGAAAGCCATCCTGTTGAATTTAAGAATATTGAAATTCTTAATCTCGAGGGATGTATGGATCCTAAGGCTACTAACTACAAATCTTATTACATTAAATCGAAACAAGAGGATTGTATCTATAAGAAGAAGAAATAGTTTATTTATTTAACGCTTTTCTTCTTTGCATCAACTCTCTCCAGGTTGTAAGTACAATATTATTGTCTTTTAGATATTGTTTCAATTCAGGTGATTGCATAGCTAAAAGGTCTGCTTTACGAGTAATTCCTGAATCTGATATTTTTGAAAATACTACTGTAGGAGCGGTACAATGCATGATGACCATGGTTACACCAGCTTGAAGTTGCTTGAATGATTCTATATAATAATCCGTTGCTATTTTTTGTAAAGCTTTATCACTTAGTTTTTCTTTTGGGTATTTGAAACCATAACTCACATTGTGTAAGTCGTCTAAAACAGGTAAACCTGCATTCCAAAGCATTTGGCCAATAACATCCGTTTGTTCTTTTTTTAACAGGGAAGCATTTTCGGTTTGCATGATCATGGAATTATGGCCACCTGGAAACATTACCGGAATTTTTTCTTCGATTCCAAGTTGAAGATATTTGCGTAAGAAACCTTCAGACGCAAAGAGGGTTCCCATATGAGAATCAAAATGAGTCGGTTCCCATCCGGCTGTTCGGGAGCGATCAAGTTGACTTTTTATTTCTTTATATACTTCATCTGGACTAGCATGCATCACAACATCTAGAACGCTTTTCCACATAGCACCTTCTTTGTCTACAAGTCCGGGTACCGCTGCTTTACCAGCCAAGGGTCCCCATCTGTAACTGTTCCACTCTGATGTTAAAGTCAAATGTAAACCAGCATCTGTATTCGGATTGGATTTTAAATAAGTGAATATGCCGGGTACCCATCCACAGGGCATCATGATGCTGGTTGAGTTTGCTATTCCTTCATTCATGGACTGGTATACGCCTTCATTTGAATCATAAGACATTCCTGCATCATCCACGTGTAGAATTATCACTTTTGCTTCTTTCGGGTAGCCTAATCTTTCAGCATAGGTTTGTGAAAAGCATAAGACTGGGCCAAGGCATAATAAAAAAAGTAGATTTTTTTTCATGGTTATTTTTTTAATGCGGATAAAAATCTCTTGACTAGTTCATCTAATTTACTGTTCTCGATCCATCGTGCAACAATCACCAGGTCATTCTCTTCATCCACATAAATCATATTCGTGCCATTGCCGATATGCGCATATGCAGATGCAGGGGCTGAAGGAAGAAATTTTTTATCGGTGTTGAGAAAAAAGTTCATGTATCCATAGCCAGTGTTGGCAGTTGTTGGTGTTCTAGAAAGTTTTATCCAGTTTGAATCGATCAATTGTTTTCCATCCCAATTTCCATTTCTAAGTGTGAGTAGACCAAACCTCGCCATATCTTTCGCATTGATGAAGAGCCCACCTCCAAAATGTCCACCACCACTTACGGATTGAATGTGTTTTCCGTCCAAAACAATCCATGAGTTTCTATAGCCTGTCCAATGCCAACTGTTGGATGCGCCAATTGGGTCCATAATTTGTGTTCTCAAAACTTCGGGTAAAGGTTTGTGCCATACCGCTGTTGCTGCGAGTGCCAATGCGTTTACACGTGTGTCATTGTATTTGTAAACCGATCCTGGTTCGTTTCTTTTTCTGGTTAACCACTCTTGTGGTTTGTCGTTCGGACGATCAGCCCAATCTGGTTTACCCCATAGTGTTCCCTCCCAATCACTTGTTTGTCTGAGCATATGGTTCCAAGTAATTTTTTTATTATGCTCAGTTGCAAATGGTTGAATGAAATGGGGCTTGCCAAGATCTTCCGGTTTGCGGTATGCTTCAGGATCATAGGGTTCAATCAGTTGAACATAGTCTCCTACTTTATCGTCGATAGAACGAATGAGGCCCTTGTCAACAGCGAGTCCGACAACAATTGATACAAAACTTTTAGTGACACTATGTGTTTGTTCTGCAAAGTCAATATCTCCCCAACTGCCAATGATATAACCTTTACGGATAATTAATCCAGAGCTGGATTTTCTGGTAGCAAACGGACCAACACCATCGCTAAATGGCTCTTTGTAAAAATTTAATATCTGTGCCATCTCCTGGTCTTTCGGCACTTTAGTTTCATTATCAACTGCAAACCGAATGGCCTCTTGTAAGAGTAGGCTATCTATTGCAGCTTCACCAGCAGATTTTATATCCCACTGTGACGCAGAAGGAAAATAGGGTTTAGGCGCAGCAGTTTTTTTTTGTGCAAATGCAATTCCAAAATTGGAGATAGCAAGTACTAGCAAGATTTTCTTCATGGGAATAAAGTTCGACTTTTTTGTCTACCTTAAATTCATTCTTTTGGATTGAATTCCAAAAATTAATTAGCGAATTGAGTTAGTCGTAATGAGTGAACATACATTAATGTTGTTTTAATGGAATCCATAGACCCTATTGTTATCGAAAGAACAAAAAATTGGATTAGGGATGTTGTAATTGGACTCAATTTTTGTCCCTTTGCACGCAAGCCGTTTAAGGAGGAGTTGATTCTATACAAAGTTGATAGTACCTCAGCTAATGCAGTTGCTTTGGAGTCTTTTATAAATACTTGTCATTTTTTGGAAGACAATGCTACTACGGAAACTGCTTTATTGATTTTCCCAAATGGATTTTCTGATTTTGAGGACTATTTGAATCTGACTGATTTGGCAGAAAAATTATTGAAAGCACAAGGTTTTGAAGGAGTCTACCAAGTGGCAAGTTTCCATCCCGACTATATTTTCGCAGGTTCAGATGAACATGATCCGGCAAATTATACCAATCGATCACCTTATCCTATGTTGCACTTACTCAGAGAGGATTTACTAGAAATTGCAATCGATAAACATGCCAATGTGGATGATATTCCTAACCAGAATATTGCAAAGGCACAGTTACTCGGACTTGCGTATTTCAAGAAAATGAAATTTTGATACCCTATTCTATAAAACAGTGAGATAGGGAGTTTAGAAAACTTTAATTATTTTAGAAGTCACAAATTGGTCTGCAAAGTACTGATAGGAAAATAAATTTTGTTTTATGTTAAAGTCAATTCGACTTATCTCCTTCTTGCTGGTGCTCTTAATCACTCAGCCTGCAATAGCCCAGCAAGAAGCTTTTCCATTTAATGGAAAGCTTATCATTATTGGCGGGGGTGATATTTTAGATACCATGTATACTCTCTTTGCAAAAGAGATTGGTGGAAAAGATCAGCCTATCGTTTATATCCCGACTGCCACAGATGATGAGCCTTGGATACAGGAGGGACAACATCTCGTTAAATTTACTAGTCGCGGTTTTACTAACCTGTCAACTGTCCACACGCGCGATAAACAAAAAGCGAATGATCCCATTTTTATTGATCGCATCCGAAAAGCAAAAGGTGTATTTATTGGAGGAGGTGATCAAGCCAATATTGCTGCATCATTTCTTGGAACTGCTGTTCATCAGGAGCTTTACGCATTATTGAACCGTGGGGGAATTATTATGGGTACCTCTGCCGGTGCAACCATCATGGGGGAATTCATGATTACTGGACCGGAACAGCGTGACGCACCTCAAGTGCTTCATCAATATCCTGCGGGATTGGCTTTCATGAAAAATACTTCAATTGATCAACACGTGTTGGTAAGAAATAGGCAATTTGATTTGATACCCATGATGGAATCAAATTCAAATTTATTGGGGATGGCTCTTGATGAAGCAACTGCCGCATATGTTCAAAGAGACAGTATCCAAGTTATTGGCCGCTCTTATATGATGATCTACGATCACCAAGATTGGAACAACCAGAAAAAAGAATTGGGTAAAGTCTATCGCCCATTTATGATGTATTCAGAAGGGGATGTATACCGATTTAAAAAATAAATTTGTTAAATGCAGTCAAGAAGGCAAGTGGATTTTCTTCCATAGGCACATGTCCGGTTTTTGGAATGATTACCAACTGGCTATTTCGAATATCTTTCTCAAATAAATAAGCGTTACTTACATCAATCAGTTGATCATCTTCGCCCCAGATAATCAGTGTAGACGTTTGGATATTTTTTATTTTTTCACTGCTTCCAAATTTTCGTTGCTTGAAAATATCGAGTGTTGCTTGGCGGTTTCCCTCTCTCAACAATAAGTCAAAGTATCGTTGTACAAGATCTTCTGAAACCTTTGTTTTGTCTGAGTAAACATCCTCTATACTTTTTCTAATGATGCCACGTGGAGTAAATTTCAACAACACATCACCAACTACAGGTGTAGAAGCCAATTTAAATCCAATGTTCCCTTTTTCATTTTTCTTGGGATATCCACCAGAGTTGATGAGGACCAATTGTTTTACTTTATTCGGATAAGCAAGTGCTTGATTCCATGCAATACTTCCTCCCAAAGAGTTACCGGCAATTATATATTCTTGAACGCCAATTGCATTAAGGAAAGCGTCGATTAATTGGTTATAAAAATTGATTGAGTAATCACGTTGAGGATGTGGTCCAGTTAGGCCAAATGCAGGTAAATCAAGTCTGATTATTCTTTTTTTACCAACAAGAGCGGGTACAATGCTGTCCCATGTGTGCAGACTTGAAGAAGTGCCATGAATCAGTACAAGGGGTATGCTGTCATTTTGATTCCCTTCATCTCTATAGTGAATATTAACGCCTTGTATATTGATGAATTTTGATTTTTCATTGGTGTATTTGTTTTTTAATTCTTCAAATGGGATATCGCTTTTAAATAAAAATGCAAGAAGAGCTAAAATGCCAAGGAATACAACAAATACAATTTTCTTTGTCATTGTAGTGTATTTAATTATACTGACGATTAAATGTAATAGCTATTTCTTGTCCCACGGAAAAAGAAGTACTACGAACCATTATATCCAAATAGAGACCAGCGATATTCAGCTTTAATTTATTATGGTTGCCATAGAATAATTTTTGTTCTATAGTTGCATCTACAACGTTGTTTTCTTTTTCTACTGTAGTAAATTCTTCTGTTCGGAAATACAATCTGTTGTCAGGAAGGATGAATGCTTTTCTAAGTGGACTATCTTTTTCTATATAATTATAATCACCAAGTAGTCCAGCTGTATAAGAATTGACAGGATTGAAATAAATCTCCTCCGGTGAGTCAGTTTGAATCATTTTACCTTCTTGAAGAACAATGATTTGGTCTGCCCATGAAAGAATATTTGCGGGGTCATGTGAAACCAGCACGACTGTCGTTTTTCTAGTTTCACAAAGCTCATTGATAATGCCATTAATAATTTTGTTGTTGAATAAGTCGAGGTTCGTAAACGGTTCATCCAGTAATAACAATTTCGGATTACCTACCAATACCTTGGCAAGTGCTATGCGTTGTCTTTCTCCACCAGAGATGGCATTGGTTTTTCTTTTTAGCAGGTGTCCAATTTTACAGAGCCGGTACATTTCATCAGCTTCACGTTGTTCCATTTTATTGGCCATATCAAGCAGCTCCTCAACCCTGTAATTGTTGAGTAGCTCAAAATGCTGAGAGAGGTAGCCAATTTTTTTATGTCCGGGTATCAATACTTCATCCGGACCTTCTATCCTTTTATGTTCAAAAATGATTTCTCCCAGTGAAGGTTGAACGAGACCAGCCATGATCTTCATTAAAGTACTTTTCCCTGAGCCCGTTTCACCTATGAGGGCAGTCTTGCTAAATGGTTCAATCAACAGGTTGATGTTGTCCAATATCTTGCGGTTGTCTTCATTTTTGACAATCTGTTTCAGTCTGAGTAGTTCCACTCCACAAAGGTAAAGGGTTGTAGATGCACTTCCCACATAATTCAGTAAATTGAAGACACAATCTAAATACAGTAAGTATCTAGAACAGCTTGGCATCACCTATCCAACTGTAAACAAATAAATATACAAGCATCAAAACATGAACAATAAATTCAACAGAAGAAATTTTCTAGAAACTGCATCCTTAACTACAGGCGCATTTGCTCTTTCCTCTTTTACTGGAGAGTCACAATATGATTTACCTTCCAGCATTGAACGGTTGCAGCCCATGACTGCGAATGTTTTTCCTATCTCAGTTGAGGAGCGTAAACAGCGAATTGCTAAAGCACAGGAGTTGATGCAGGAGCAAAAGGTAGATGCTATTTTTATGGAAGGTACGGTTAGCACTATGTATTTTACTGGTATGCGATGGGGACAAAGTGAGCGGACATTTGGAGTTGTTATTCCAGCAAAAGGTGCGATAGCCTATGTTTGTCCCAAGTTTGAAGACGACCGCGCAAAAGAATTGATTAACCCTGTATTTGGAGATGAACTGCGTTGTTGGGAAGAACATGAGAGTCCGTATGAACTCATTGTAAATATTATAAAAGACCGAGGAGTTAAACACCGAAGAATTGGTATGGAAGAACGTGTTCGTTTTTTCATTGCAGATGGTGTTCGCAAAGCAGCTCCAGGATATGAGGTGGTAGATGCTACACCAATAACTGCAGGTTGCAGGATGTATAAAACGGCTGCAGAAATTGAACTCATGCAAAGGGCAAGTGACGTAACGATTGAGGCATATAAGGCCGCATTTGCAACCGTAAGGCCGGGTATGTCGCAATCTGAATTCAGCAGTAATATTTCTGGTGCGTTTCGCAAGTTGGGTTTTACTGGCGGAGCCTCTGTTCAAGTTGGCAAATATTCCGCCTTACCACACGGCAGTATTACACCGCAGACCATTAGGGAGGGCGATGTGGTGATGGTAGATGGGGGAACGAGTTGTGAAGGGTATGCATCAGACATCACACGTATGGTAGTAGTAGGAAAGCCAACACAAAAAATGATTGATGTTTGGAATTTAGAAAAAAGAGCACAGGATGCAGCATTTGCTGCAGCACAGATTGGTGCTACCTGTGAATCTGTAGATGCCGCTGCTAGAAAAGTGATTGAAGACGCTGGCTTCGCAAAAAAATATGGTTTACCAGGTTTGCCGCATAGAACTGGTCATGGAATTGGTATGGAAGGACACGAATGGACTAACTTTGTAAAAGGAAACCTTACCAAGCTTGCTCCAGGGATGTGCTTCAGCGATGAACCCACTATTTCTATCCCTGGTGAATTTGGTATAAGACTTGAAGATTGTCTTTATATGACAGCGGATGGTCCGCGTTTCTTTTCTAAACAAAGTATTTCTATTGAACAACCGTTCGGTTAAAAATTAGTCATGGTAAAGAAAATCTTCCTTGTAGTATTTGCGCTTGTATTGGTAGTTGTTGGATTGTCATTCACCAATCAGTTTTCCCATTTACGAAATTTTGTCAGCTGGGGCGTGCATACCATTCATGATTACAATACACACCCTCTGCGCAAAGTTGCGAAAGGAGATGATCCTCAACCCTGGAGCTATGATAGTGCATACAATTCAAAGCAGATACCCGATGCCTTACAAGCAATAATTGATTCAAATGACACCCATGCTTTTCTTGTAATCCAAGATGGAAAATTGATCTATGAACGTTATTGGGATAATTACGACAGCTCAAGATTAAGTGGTTCTTTTTCTGCAGCAAAAAGTATTGTCTCTCTGTTGATAGGTATTGCATTGGATGAAGGAAAAATAAAATCATTGGACGAGCCTGTAGGAAATTACGTAGATCATTTCAAGACAAAGGGTTTGGAGAAAGTCACAATTAAAGACCTGCTCACGATGAGTTCGGGAACGAATTATTATGAAGGGGACAAAAGTTATTTCAGTTTGAATGCCTATGGTTATTACGGTGATGACCTTGAGCACATGGTTCAAATGATGGAGAAAAAAGAAGAACCGGGTCAATTTTGGCAATACAGAAGTGGAGATACACAAGTGCTTGGATTTGTTGTTGAAAAAGTATTTGGCGATAATATTTCAAATTTAGTTTCTGAAAGGTTTTACAAACCAATGGGTGCTGAGTATGATGCCTTCTGGTTGTTGGATGGTAAGGAAAAAAGAGAGAAAGCGTTTTGTTGTTTCAATGGTGTAGCAAGAGACTATGCTAGATTCGGGCAATTGGTATTGAACAATGGTAGATGGAATGGCAAGCAGATAGTCTCTGAAAAATATATCAAGGAGGCAATATCACCAGCTATGTACTTAAAAGATAGAGAAGAAAACAATGCCCCTGTTGACTTTTATGGGTATCAGTATTGGATACTTAAGCACAGTGGAGTGACTGCAATTGCTCAGAATGGTTTATTTGGACAGTATGTATACATCATTCCAGAAAAAAATGCTGTTGTGGTAAGACTTGGTGAATCAAAAGTAACTAAACATATTCATCATTTTCAGCCAGAGAATTTTACTTATGTAGATGCAGCGCTTTCTGTATTAAAATAAATTCGGTAAAATATTTAGTATTACTTGGGGAAGTAGGTAACGTAATTTTGAGCGATATCAGTCATGAAAATAAGTTGGTGTAGTAATCCCAGTTTACTACGCCGCCTTGTCTTTTTCTTTATATCATCTTATCAATAATAAGTACACCTATCAATCCCATTACTGAAACTATGGTCTCCATTAGACTCCATGATCTGAAAGTGTCTTTCATGCTCAGGTTGAAATATTCTTTGAACATCCAGAAGCCAGAGTCGTTTACATGAGAAAACATAAGACTACCTGAGCCTACTGCAAGCACCATTAAATTAGGGTCTGTATTTGTAGTAATTACTAGAGGAGCAATAATTCCTGCTGTGGTGATACCCGCTACTGTAGCTGATCCCATGGCAACACGAATTACTGCAGCAATTAACCAGCCCAAGAAAAGAGGAGGTAAATCCCAGGTATTCATTACATCTCCCAGTTGTGCACTTATGCCACTTTCCACAAAAACTTGTTTAAGCGCACCCGCACCCGATACAATCATTACAATGATGAGGATATCCTTTATGGCATCAGCATAATTCTGCATTATTTCTTCAGTTTTTTTCCCTCTAAAAATTCCAAGTGAAAAGGTAGCATACACTAGAGAGATCAACATGAGAATGCCGGGTTCTGCAATAAATTTTATGGCTGGATGAATACTTAGGCTATTGAGTTGAATGAGTGTAGTAGCGAGAAGAATAAAAACGGGAAGTAAGCAGGTAATTAGGCTATTCAGAAATCCTGGGAGTTCATTTTCTGCAATAAATGTTGGCTTAAATGTTTGAAGCGGCTCAGTGGTTATTTTTTTTAGTGTGGAGGCAAAAACCGGACCAGCTAAAATGATGCTGGGAATGGCAATGAGAATACCATAGATCAATGTTTTACCCATATCTGCTTGAAGTTGTGTTACCAAGGCAGCTGGTGATGGGTGCGGAGGAAGGAGTCCGTGTGTTACCGAAAGTGCTGCCAGCATGGGTATTCCCACATATACAGCAGGTAATTTAAGTCGGTATACAATTGAAAAAACTAAGGGAACCAACAATACAAATCCTACATTATAGAACAAAGGGATACCTACAACAAAACCGGTAAGCATCAATGCCCAAGTAATGTGTTTTTCGCCAAATACTTTCAGCATAACGATGCTGATTTTTTCTGCGGCTCCTGAATTAGCAACCAACTTACCAATCATGGCACCAAATAGCAACACCATCATTAAGGAACCCAGTGTATCACCTATTCCTTTTTGAATGGCATTTGGAATTTGATTAGCGGGTAGTCCAAGTAAAACACCTGCAAAAATAGACACAATAACAAAAGCCACAAAGGTGTTTACTTTTATCCAAGAAATTAGAAAGATGAGCAATGCAATACAGACTACAACTATCAAAAACGACAACATCAATACCGTTTGTTAGTTAAAAAAAGCACAGTTCCATTCAAGTTAGCACATTTAATTACTTAAAATTCTCAAAATTCAATAAATTGAGTGAG
>CAMDFC010000011.1 GCA_945897185.1 Chitinophaga pinensis
TATTTTTATAAAAATATTCAAAACATAAGAAACCAACATAGCCACCACAATACCCAAAACATATAGTGCCATTAAGACCAAGCCCTGAATACTTAATATGCCAAATAAATAATCGTTTGGAATTATCAAGGAAGCTAAAATTGTAAAAACAGGAAGCCTTGCGCTGCAACTCATAAATGGGGTTACCAGTATAGTTAATAACCTTTCTTTCTTGTTTTCAATATTTCTTGCACTCATTATTGCTGGTACAGCACATGCAAAACCACCAATCATAGGCATAATACTTTTTCCGTTTAAACCAACTCTTCTCATAATTCGATCACTCAAGAAACTAATCCTTGCCATATAACCCGTGTCTTCTAAAAGAGTAATAAGTCCAAATAAAATCATGATTTGTGGAACAAAAACAACAATACCCCCAAAACCCGCTAAAACACCATTAATTAAAAGATCAGTAAACCAGCCCGGATTCATTATTCCACCTAAAAAACCGCCCAACAATCCAACACCCTTCTCAATAGCATTCATTGGATATTCTGCAGCCCAAAAAACACTTTGGAACAACAAAAACAAAACAACCCCCATAATTAAATAACCATAGGTGCTGTGCAAAAAGAAACGATCTAGTTGTTCTGAATATAGTTTTCTTTTTTCTATACTGTTTTCTTCAACCGACTTCTGCATGATTATCCTAATGCGCTGATAGCGCTTCTGAATATCTTCAGCTTGGATTTTTGTGTGGTTAAAGTTGTGCTTACTTTCTGTTTCTTCTATTTTCTTTTGTATTTCAACAGGCAATCCGAAAAATTCATGATTAATTAAATGATGAATTGCTGAATAATTAGATAAGCTTGGTAAAATTTCTTTTACATCAAGAATTGCACCCTCTGCTAATTCTAACACAGGATAAAAATCTTGTCTGGGTGTACTGTTGTTTAATAAAAGCGCTATCGTTGATTTTAGTTGATCTACCCCTTTTCCTGATCGGGCATTAACGGCAACAACGGGTACACCCATTTCTCTTGACAAACTATCGGTATCTACCTTTATCCCTCTTTTTTTTGCTAAATCCGTCATGGTGAGTGCCACTACAACAGGAATTTTTAAATCAACTACTTGAGAAACATACAAGAGGTTTCGCCTTAGGTTACTGGCATCGGCGACTACAATGGCTAAATCAATTTTTTGTTCACCCTCAGGATACATTAATTGTTTATAAGACACCCACTCATCTTCCCGCCGTGGATATAAACTATAAGTACCCGGTAAATCTAAAATTGTGCAATTTCCTCTTCCCGGAAGTAGAAAGTGACCCAGTTTTTTTTCTACGGTTACACCAGGGAAATTTCCCACACTCTGTCTCAAACCCGTCAAGAGGTTAAACAAAGAACTTTTTCCGCTGTTTGGATTTCCAGAAATTGCAATATGTGGTTGTGTACTCAAAGTATTTGAATGCACAAATGTACCGCCAAAACATAGTTAACATTTACGAAAGCAGTAAAAAGGCCATTCTTTCTTCGAAAATATCTTCATGCAATACAAGTACACTAACTTTGTAAAAAACAGCAAAAGCATGTATAGGATTATTTTCTTATTTCTTTTGATTTCTCAAGGTCTGGTTGCACAAAAACTTTCAAAATCTGATAAAGCGCTTGTCGGGTATCTTAAGGCCGAGGTTACTTATTTGGCATCAGACGAACTCAAGGGTAGAAGGGCTGGAGATTCGGGAGAAACACTGGCTTCGGTTTTTATTGCTGATAAATTTAAAGAACTCGCACTTCTTCCAAAAGGAGACAACGGCGACTATTTTCAATATTTTACCGTTAATGACGGCAAGGCCATCGCCCCAAGTACGAGACTATCTATAAATGGACTGAAACTCGATTCTGAAATCGATTTTTTTCCTTTGGCAAATTCTTTACAGGGTTCTAGCAAGGGCGAGTCTAGCCCAGATCTTCATGAAAACGGACAACCCTGGTTGGTGGACCTTGCAGAGTCTTTGGATGAAAACAAATCCAATCCGCATTTTGACATAAATAACCTAATCAACGATAAATTAAAATCTGCGAAGGATAAAGGAGCGAGCATGGTTCTCTTCTACAACAGCACAAAAGAGGCAGACGTCCTAAAGTTTGATTCTAAAGATCGATCTGAAGCCACCCCAATTCCAGCAGCTTTTTTAACATCAAAAGGGAGAGATAAATACATCAAAGAAAATAACGATACCTATTTTATAGATGCGAGTCTCTCTGTAGAGCCCCAAACAAGAAAGTGTAAAAATGTTGTCGGTTTTCTAGATAATGGAGCACAATACACAGTTGTAATTGGTGCACACTATGATCACCTGGGTTTAGGAGAAGATGGTAATTCAATGATCAGGGGTGGTCAACCAGAAATTCACAATGGTGCAGACGACAACGCCAGTGGAACAGCCTCAATGATTGAGCTGGCGTTTCAGCTCAAAGGAAACAAAGCCAAACAATACAACTACTTGTTTATTGGATTCTCTGCCGAAGAGCTGGGTCTAAATGGGTCAAAGTATTTTGTAGAAAACCCAACCATTCCTCTCAACACCGTAAACTACATGATCAACATGGATATGGTGGGAAGAATGAATGACAGTACCAAAACCATTACAGTTGGAGGTTACGGCACCTCTCCCTCTTGGCAGAGTATGATAGCAGCAGTAAAGAAAAAGAGTTTTACAATAAAGTTTGATTCAAGCGGAACCGGACCAAGCGACCATACCTCTTTTTATAGAAAGGACATTCCTGTTCTTTTCTTCTTTACTGGCTTACACACAGATTACCACAAACCATCAGATGATGCAGATAAAATCAACTATGTGGGAATGTCTCAAATTGTTCGTTTTATTCAAGAAATGATCCAAAACGACAAAACACCAAACAAATTGGTGTTTACAAAAACAAGAGAGCAACAAACATCTACCTCCACAAGGTTTAGTGTATCAATGGGTATAATGCCCGATTACTCTTATGGAGGAACAGGAGTTCGAGTTGATGGGGTATCAGACAATAGGCCAGCAAAAAAAGCAGGAATTCTTGGGGGCGATGTTGTTAAACAATTGGGGGACCATAAAACATCTTCAGTAGAAGCATATATGCAGGCGCTATCTAAATTTAAAAAAGGAGATAAAACAACCGTTGTTGTTGTGAGGGGCGATAAAGAAATCAATTTTGAAATTGTTTTCTAATGAAACTAAGGTTGGATGATAATAGGATGTCTGACAACTTCTTTGAAGACACAAGAATTTTAGGCATCGCGTGCACCCTAAAGAATTATCATTTTTGTTGGCACGTTGATAGGTTATTGCAAATTGGTTTTCAAACATCGGTAGACCTACAAATACCAATGGAAAAAAACAGAAGATCCTATTCTTTCACGGTCTATGAGTATATTCACCAAATAGAACAAAAAGAACACTTTTTATACAGCAACAAACACGAAGGAGAATTTTTACTTCCAGAACTTCAACACTTTGATTTCATTTGGCTTATTCGAGACCCCTTTCACGACGAATCAGCTTTTTCAAGAATTCAATTAATGATTAAAGAAATTCCCGGAGTGCAGCTTGTTGCAGAAGTGGCCCACGATAAAATAAAATCAAAAGATAACCTTCAACGTTAAATTATGTGGACAGAAGAAAACAATAAGTTGTATAGAAAATTTAGTTTCAAAGATTTTTCAGAAGCGTTTGCGTTTATGACAAGAGTTGCGATTTTGTCTGAAAAAGCAGACCATCATCCAACGTGGACCAACACCTGGAGCACGGTTGAAATATGGCTATCTACACATGATGCAGGTAATATGGTTACCAACAAAGACAAATCACTTGCGAGTAAAATAGACGAATTAATTTAATTTACTCTTACCGCAAAACTTTCCGATTCGTGCATTTTACCAATTGGTGTTGTTCTATCTGAAAGACCATATTCATTCAATACAGAAACCACCTCTTCTAAGCTATCCCTACCAACAGAAATTAACAATCCACCACTGGTTTGTGGATCTGCTAAAATGTTTTTGTATAGTGATTCAAAATTGTTGTTTTCTAATTTCACCTTGTGTCCATAACTATCCCAATTTCTGTTTGTACCCCCTGGAACGGCACCCATTTCAACATATTCTATTAAACGTTTTGAGATCAAAGGAACCCGATTAAATTCAATTGTTGCCGATAGGCCACTTCCTTCAGCCATTTCAATAAGATGACCCAACAAACCAAACCCAGTTACATCAGTCATTGCATGAACACCCACTACCGCACCCAATCTACTTCCTACTTTATTTAATTCCATCATTTGTTCTGCAGCCAATAATTTGTCGCTTTCTGTTAGTTGATGCTTTTTTTCAGCTGTTGTAAGAATACCAACACCAATCTTTTTTGTCAACAATAAAACATCACCTTTTTTTGCTGTGTTGTTTTGTTTTAGGTTTTTAATATCCACCAATCCGTTTACGGCCAATCCAAAAATGGGTTCAGGAGAATCTATACTGTGTCCGCCCGCCAAAGGAATACCCGCTTCTAAACAAATGATTTTACTTCCTTCTATAACACGTCTTGCAACTAGGGGTGGAAGAATATTGATGGGCCACCCTAATATAGCAATTGCCAATACTGGATTTCCACCCATGGCATAAACATCGCTTATAGCATTTGCCGATGCAATTCTTCCAAAGTTATAAGGATCGTCTACAATAGGCATAAAAAAATCCGTTGTAGAAATTAATGCGGTCCCGTTTAGAAGATCATAAACAGCAGCATCGTCTTTACTGTGGTTCCCTACAAGCAAACGGTTGTTGTCTGGCATACTAAAGCTTGACTGCAGAATTTCATCCAATATCTTTGGAGATATTTTACATCCACAACCTGCGCCATGAGAATACTGAGTGAGCTTAATATTTTCCATACTCAAAGTTTAAGCAGCAGTGCCGCATTTATTTTGTCGTCTACAATTCCAGTTTGGATATTAATCACCTCTGGTTTGGGGCTGGGCCTACTTTCAAGACCTTTGCTGTATTGTTTATCGTAATATTTTAATAAGATAGAAAAACAATCATGTATATTTTCTTGTTCTAAAAAGGCCAATGCTATTTTTGTTTCTAAACCACCCAGTCTTTTCTGGATTCTTTTTATTGCCTCTCCCAATTCAAATTTATTCAGTTTCCCATAGGTGTCAACCAAATAATTGACGCGCTGAGGGAATGGAATATCTAAAAACAAAACCCGGCAAGACCTAATGTGTTCCCACATGGGCTGAGGAATATTGACGGAGCCAATGCGCTGACTTTCATCCTCAAGCCAAATTTCTTCTGTAGGTTTTTCTTTTTTTACTTGAAAAATAGAGACAGCCAATTTATTTTCAAACATCTCTTGACTGGGTTGTTTTGGCAATCCAATATTTCCAAAAGCAGAACCTTTGTGTCCGGCTATTCCTTCAAGATCAACTACTGCAGCACCTTTTTCTTTTAGAGCAGACAAAACAATTGTCTTTCCGCTTCCGGTAAACCCACCCAAGACGCGAAATTTCTCTTCATTTAAAAACTGAGCCAATACCCAATTTCTGAATGCTTTATATCCACCAACGAGGGTATAAACTTTGAATCCATATAAATCTAATAACCAAGCAATACCAGCACTTCTCATTCCACCTCTCCAACAATGTATTAATAAAGTCTTGTTGGATGGATCTGTTTTTGCAATAAGGTCTTCTGCAAAAACAACCATGTCTTTCATTTTTGGACCAAAATATTCTAGTCCCTTTTTTATAGCAAGCTCTCTTGATTGTTGTTTATAGATGGTTCCCACAACAGCACGTTCGTCATTGTTAAATAACGGTAAATTATTTGCAGATGGAATATGAGCATGACTAAATTCTGCTTCACTTCTCACATCAATTACTGGATATGACAAAGAAAGTGTTACAAAATGCTCGACTGAAATTTTTTGTATAGCCATTTCAATTCAAGAACAATTACTTGTTCATGCTTGTCAGGAATTCATTGTTGTCTCTTGTTCCTTTCATTTGCTTCATCAAAAGAGACATTGCTTCTTCGCTGTTCATATCTGCCAAATGGTTTCTAAGTACCCACATTCTTTGCAACACTTCTTTATCAAGCAATAAATCTTCTCTTCTTGTAGATGATGCAGTAAGGTCAATTGCAGGATAAATTCTTTTATTTGCAAGTCTTCTGTCTAATACCAACTCCATATTTCCTGTACCCTTAAACTCTTCAAATATTACTTCATCCATTTTGCTTCCCGTATCTATAAGTGCGGTAGCCAATATGGTAAGTGAGCCTCCGTTTTCTATTTTTCTTGCTGCACCAAAGAATTGCTTTGGCTTTTGCATGGCATTGGCTTCAACACCTCCAGACAAAACTTTACCTGATGAAGGGGCAACCGTATTGTGCGCACGTGCAAGTCGGGTTATTGAATCTAACAATATAACAACATCGTGTCCGCACTCCACCAAACGTTTTGCTTTTTGTAAAGCAATCGTTGAAACCTTTACGTGTTTATCAGCGGGCTCATCAAAAGTTGAGGCCAATACTTCTGCGTTTACACTACGCTCCATATCCGTAACTTCTTCCGGACGTTCATCAATCAATACAACCATCAAGTAGCATTCCGGATGATTGGTAGCAATTGCGTTCGCTACTTCTTTCAACAACATGGTTTTACCCACTTTGGGTTGCGCTACAATCAATCCTCTTTGTCCCTTACCCAGTGGAGTAAAGAGATCCATCATTCTTGTTGAGTAGTTATCTTGTTTTGTATAGAGATTAAACTTCTCTTGAGGAAATAAAGGTGTTAAATAATCAAACGGCACACGGTCTCTCACTTCTTCGGGTAGGCGACCGTTTACGGTGTCTACTTTTAACAAAGCGAAATATTTTTCACCTTCTTTAGGTGGTCTTACGCTTCCTCTTATGGTGTCTCCCGTCTTTACACCAAACAACTTAATTTGAGACGGCGATACATAAACATCATCTGGAGATGATAGATAGTTGTAATCACTGCTTCTCAAAAATCCGTAACCGTCCGGCATCATTTCTAATACACCTTCACCTTGAATAGCGCCATCAAATTCTACATTAAAAACGGGTTCTTTTTTAATGTACAGTTGTTTTGCTGGTGCATCATCTAATGAAAGGTTGTTTTCGGGTTCTTGTGTATCTTCATTATTATCAGACGCTACTACTTCATCAATATTTTGTGGTTGAGCATCTTCGCTATTCACGGTTTGTGTAACCTTCCCCTTTTTGATTAATTTTTTTTCTGGCTTTGCTAAAACAACGGGTTCTGGAATCACTTCTTCCACCGGGTCATTTTCAACAATTGCTTCTTCTGTACTATTGGCTGTAGTCGTTTTTACAATTCTCTTCTTTTTGGCAGGTTTTTCTTCTTTTGCACCTGCTTTTGGTGCACTATTCACAACTGCTTGTTTATCAAGAATTTTATAGATTAAAGCTTGTTTTTCAAGTTTTTTAACGCCTGTAATTTTTAGTTTTTCTGCGATGTCTAGTAATTCTGGAACTAGCATGTCGTTCAGCTGTAAAATGTCGTACATAAATTGTAATTGTTGAAATATCCCTTGGAAGGATGAAAGACGGGTTGTTGAAAATAAAAATGAAGAAAAAACTAATAAGAATTGGTGGAGATTACCCCTGATTCTTGTACAATATTACGCCTTTTTCCATTTTTAAACAAATATTCTAACTATAGGGGCGTTCTTGAAATATGCATCTCGACCTCCTTTTATTACCTTTGTACTAGAAATTAGCACTATGTTCAACAAGAGAATCAAGATTAAGGAGCTTTTACTCCAACAAGCGGGTCAACAAGGCATTGTGGTTATGGGGTGGGTGAGGACTTTCAGAAACAACCAGTTTATTGCCTTAAACGACGGATCTACCAATGCCAATTTGCAAATAGTTGCTTCTTTGGGTGAATTTAATGACGAACTGTTGAAGCGCATTACCACCAGTGCAGCCCTAAAAGTTACCGGAGAGCTTGTTGAATCACAGGGGAGGGGTCAGCCGGTAGAGCTAAAAGCCACTGAAATTCAAATTTTAGGAGATTCTGATGCAGAAAAATACCCCTTACAGCCCAAGAAACACAGTCTCGAATTTTTAAGGGGAATTGCACATTTGAGGTTCAGGACCAACACATTTGGGTCGATTTTCAGAATAAGGCACTCTTTGGCGTTTGCGGTCCACCAGTTCTTTCATGAGAAGGGTTTTTTATATATGCATACCCCAATCATTACTGCCACAGATGCGGAAGGTGCCGGTGAGATGTTTAGGGTAACCACTTTGCCTTTTGATAATCCCCCCAGGGAAGAATCTGGTGCTATCAACTTTAAAGAGGATTTTTTTGGGAGAAGCACCAATCTTACTGTGAGCGGACAGCTTGAGGGCGAATTGGGTGCTACAGCCCTTGGTGAAATTTATACTTTTGGTCCCACTTTCCGCGCCGAAAACTCCAATACCACAAGGCACCTCGCTGAATTTTGGATGATTGAGCCTGAAATGGCCTTTCATGATCTGGAAGACAACATGAACCTTGCAGAATCTTTTATAAAATATATAATCAGGTTTGCCATGGAAAACAACATGGAAGACCTTAAGTTTTTAGATCAAAGATTGAGTGAAGAAGAAAAACTACTTCCGGCTGACAAAAGAAGTGAGATGGGGTTGATTGACAAATTAAAGTTTGTGGTCGACAATAATTTTGAGCGCATCACTTATACCGAAGCCATCGATATACTACTCAACTCTTCTGCGTATAAAAAGAAGAAATTTCAATATGAAGTAAAGTGGGGAATAGATATGCAAAGTGAACACGAACGCTATCTTGTTGAAAAGCATTTCAAAAAACCGGTTATTGTAACAAACTATCCAAAGGACATCAAAGCGTTTTATATGCGTCAGAACGATGATGGGAAAACGGTAGCTGCAATGGATATTCTGGCTCCAGGAATTGGTGAAATAGTTGGTGGCTCACAGAGAGAAGAACGATTAGATAAACTTGTTACTCGCATGAAAGACATGCATATTGCTGAAGATGAACTTTGGTGGTATTTGGATACAAGAAAGTTTGGTACTGTACCGCATGCTGGATTTGGACTTGGATTTGAAAGGATGGTTTTATTTGTAACAGGTATGACCAACATCAGGGATGTAATAGCCTTTCCAAGAACACCTAAGTCGGCTGATTTTTAGACAGATTAATTTTTCTTTTCAAATTTTATCAAACTTAATTGATGAATTAAATTTGATAACTGATGTTCGTCAGCTAATTCTATGAATTTAGTCTTGTTTTGCAAAATAAGCATCGATCCTTCTGGAAACATCATTTCTTACATCAACATAAAATAGGTTAATATCACCTGCATGGAAATTCTTATTTCTGTATAAAAATGAACCCGGGAATTGTGGGTGTGAAACCCAAAGCGCCGCGCCCTCTACTTGTGCGCTCTGAGTATTTCGGTATACTTTATTTAAATTATACAATACAGCTCCTTGTTGCATCTGTTTATCAGCTATTTCGGTTGTGGTCTTCCAGCTAATTGGATTTACTACAGCTATAGTGGTATCTGTCCTTTTTACCCATCCTTCGTTATAATCGTTTCTAAAGGTTCTCCAACTCACGAAACATCCCGTGCTCTTTTCATCACCACAAACAGGAATAGTTACATATTCGTTTTTCTTCACACCCATACCAATCAAATACCCACATACCAACTGTTTAGCTAGGGGTTTATCATCAAAGAACTCTTTCATTAATCTTGTGGCATGTGTGGTACCCTGACTATGAGAGGCAATTATTATTGGTCTACCCCTGTTTTCATATTTGAGATAATATTCGAAAGCGCGCTTAACATCATCGTATGCTAAATAAAAGGCAGCGTATTTCGAAACACTGTCTGGCTCTGAATACATCCCTATATGTGCTTGTCTGTATCTAGGTGCGAATACCCGCGCTCTTTCATTAAAAGCAGAAGCTTGGTATAGAATGGGACTATAATCTGTTTTATAATTGATTAGCGGGTCGTCAATTTTAGCATTGGTAACTCCATTTTCTCTTTCTCCGGTAAGTGTAGTTGGGTGTAGGAAAAAAACATCTACAGTTTTCTCCATAGGGGCCTTAATCAAAGGCTTTGGTACGGTATCAGAAGGGTCCCATTTTTCTGGATGCGCTGCCCAATATTCAAGGTTAGCATAATTGGGGATTCCGTTTTCACTTTTGAAAGCCTCGGTTCCTGTATAGCTATTCATTTTCTTAGAACAGGATTGTCCAATAACCATTAGACCACCCAATAGGATCAAAACGCATTGCTTCCTTGTATTATTTCGATTCATTTTTCAAAATTATGTTTGTTAATTTTACTAAACAATCTTTTATTATGAATATTCCAGTTGTAGACCTATCACTCTTTGTAAAAGGAACACCAGCACAAAAAGTTCAATTTTCTGCCGATTTGGGTAAAGCTTTCGAGGAAGTTGGTTTTGTATCTGTAAAAAACCACGGGATTGACCAACTCTTGATTGATAGCTTGTATACCAACGTACAATCATTTTTTGGATTACCCGAAAATAATAAAAGCAACTATGAGGTACCTGGTTTGGCTGGCCAAAGGGGGTATACCAGTTTTGGTAAAGAACATGCAAAAGGAAGTGATGCACCAGACCTTAAAGAGTTTTTCCAATTTGGACAAACTGTTGCTGCCGGGGAAACATCAGTAGAAAATTATCCTGACAATGTACAAGTTTCAGATGTAGCTAGTTTCAATGAAAAATTTCTTGAAGCCTATAGGGCTTTTGAAAAATCAGGCGGCGCCCTACTAAGTGCAATTGCCATCCATTTGGGGTTGGGTGAAAATTATTTTGAAGCGCATATTCATCTTGGAAATAGTATTCTTCGCGCGATTCATTATCCACCTATTTTAAATGAGCCCCAATCTGCGATTAGAGCAGAGCAACATGAAGACATCAACTTAATCACACTTTTGGTGGGGGCTTCTTCAGATGGTTTGGAAATTCTCAGTAAAGAAAATGAGTGGCTGGCTGTTAAGGCTGGTCCGGGTGAAATTGTTGTCAATGTAGGAGATATGTTGCAACGCTTAACCAACGACAGATTAAAAAGTACCACACACCGTGTAGTAAACCCTCCAAAAGAAAAGTGGCATACCTCTCGTTATTCCATACCCTTTTTCCTTCATCCAAAAAGTAACATGTCTCTTGCTTGTTTGGATTCATGTATTAGTGAACTACAACCCAAGCAGTATGAAGACTATACAGCTGGAAAATATTTGGATGAAAGGCTCAGAGAAATTGGACTAAAAAACTAAGTTTGACGCTGATAAGACATATTCCATTTTTAAAAGCAGTATTCAATTATAGCATATCTGCTTTTGGTGGTCCACAAGGTCATCTTGGCATGATGATGAATACGTTCGTTGAAAAAAGAAAGGATGTTAGCGATAAAGAATTAATGGACATCTATGCTTTTTGTCAATTGCTTCCCGGAGCCACATCTACCCAAACCCTTACTTTAATTGGTTATAAACGTGGGGGAATCAACCTGGCGCTGCTTACTTTACTTATATGGATGGTGCCCGCAGTTATCATCATGACTGCGCTATCAATTTTCATTTCTAATTCCGATTCGGAGATTCATAAATTATTTGGTTTCATGCAACCCATGGCGCTTGGTTTTTTGGCTTTTGCTGCTCTTAAAACCAAGAAGCTTTTAAAGACCAAATTTTCAAGAATTATTGTCCTTGTTTTTGGTGTATTCACTTTTCTCTTCTTTAAATCACCTTGGATTTTCCCAATTGTAATGGTACTTGGCTCCTTGTGTGGTTTACTGATAAAGAATGAATCAGCACCTCAAAATCCAATCAAAAAAAGAAAATTGAATTGGATTTTATTTGTCCTTTTTGCTGGATTTTTTATCACTGCGGCATCCATTTCTGAAACTGCGAGAAAAGAAAATTGGGAAAACCGTGCGCCATACAACCTTTTTGAAAACATGTATCGTTTTGGAAGTTTTGTATTTGGAGGAGCCGATGTACTCATTCCAGTTATGTATGAACAGTATGTAGTAAGACCAGAAACAGAGCGCATCAAGACAAGCAACCAAAATGTAATTAAAATTAATCGCGAAGAATTTCTTACCGGAGCTGGTATAGTAAGGGCCATTCCTGGTCCGGCTTTTTCCATCTCCTCTTTTATTGGCGCTGCTTCAATGCAAAACAAAGGAATAGTCTATCAAATACAAGGTGCACTGATTGCTACAATAGGGATTTTTCTTCCTAGCTTTCTAATTGGTGTTTTTTTATTTCCGCTTTGGGAAAACTTACACCGGTATAAAATTTTAGCACGATTGTTGACTGGAATGAATGCAACTGTTGTTGGCATAATGCTAGCCAGTATTGTATACTTAACCAGGGATACCATAGCGCCTTTAAGAACGGCCCCCAATAGTGATGCACTGCTTTTCTTTTCGGTAATGTCTGCAACATTTTTCATGTTGGTTTACACAAAAGTGCGTGCACCATTTATTGCAGCAGGCTGCCTTGCGCTAGGGATGATTGACTTGTTTTTTTAATTACTTATAATAGCCAGATCTTTCTATTTCCTCCATTACACTGTCTGGCACCATATAGCGAATTGACTTGCCCTCTCCCATCATTTTTCTAATCAGTAATGATGAAATCTCAATTATTGGCGCCTTTAATTTATTTATTTTGGCAGCCGGTATTTCCTTCACCGGACAATGCAAACGCTCGTATACACAAATAGAATAACGTTTGATTATAAGATCTCCATTCTTCCACTTTTGGATGTTCTCTAAACTGTCGGATCCCATGATGATACTGAACTCGTGTTCTGGATATTTCTCATCTAAATAAGCGAGTGTATCAATCGTGTAAGACGGTCGTGGTAACTTAAATTCAATATCTACAGCCGTCAACTTTGCTTCTCCCTCAATTGCAGTTTGTACCAAGTGCAACCGGTGGTATTCATTCAATAAGCTATGGTTTTGTTTGAAAGGATTTTGCGGAGAAACCACAAACCACACTGCATCCACATCCGTATTTTGTAATACATGATTGGCAATAATTAAATGGCCGTTGTGAATGGGATTGAATGAGCCAAAATAAAGACCAATTTTCATAAGTAATTGGAAATCAATTAAATATATTAATTTTCGTCCACAATTATGGAATCTGCCTCACTAATTCTAAGGCTTACCTGATAGCCTGCAACCATAACTGAAATAGGATCTCCGAGTGGCGCAATTTGTTCTACTGCAATTTCTTCTCCTTCTAAAAACCCCATCTCCATCAGCTTTAGCACCAACTCATGGTCCTCCAAAGAGACAATAGTCGCTTTTTTCCCCTGTCCAATTTCAGATAGTTTTTTTCTCATGTTTGTATATAAGAGATGCAAAGCTAATTCTGTTCATTGGAATTCTTGTATTTTTATTCATTCATATGAAGCATGTACAACTATTTTTTCTTCAATCCATATCTCTGCTAAAAGAGAGGACAAAGCTCAAGCTGTTTTTAATTAAAACAGCTAAAAAAATGGGAAGGCCAATTCACTCGCTGAATATTATTTTCTGCTCTGATGATTACCTGCTCAGTATAAACCAACAATATTTGAATCACGACTACTTCACAGATATTATCACTTTTGATTTATCAGCAGACAAGAAGGGAGCTATTTCCGCTGAGCTTTATATTAGCTATGATCGGGTAAAAGACAATGCCAAGCAACTGGGCAGCACAACTACAAAAGAATTGCATCGTGTCGTATTCCATGGGCTTCTTCACTTGCTTGGCTACAAAGACAAGTTAAAGAAAGACCAAATTACTATGAGGCAGATGGAGGATAAGCTCATCTCTCAGTATTTTTGCTAAATGTTCCACGTGAAACACTTCCTGTTTGTATTGCTTCTTTTTCCCTTGTTGGTAAAGGGACAAGCTCAATTTAGTTTACAAGACAAAAAATTTGAGTCGACCCCTCCTGTAGACATAGGCTTGATGGAGTATATAATTTCAGAAATAAAAGGGAAAGGGTTTACGGAAGAAGAAAAACAGTTCTTTTATTGGTCTAATTATCTTCGATTACATCCTAAGGAGTTTTACAAAGGTGTGGTTGAGGTATTTATAAAAGAGTTCCCTGAGGTAAAAGGAAAGGAGGCGGAAAGTTTGAAAAAAGATTTGCTATCGATGGAAACCTTATCTCGGTACCAGTACTCTTCATTATTATCTGTGCTTGCGGTAGAGCAAGCCTCAGATTTGGCCCTTAAAGCCAATCAAATTAGTCATGTTGATTCTAAGGGAAGGGGGTTTGCTGAAAGGATGAAGTTGGGCGGTGTAACCAAATGTGCTGCCGAAAATATTTACACTGGTAAAAATGATGGTTTATTGGCCTTGCTTATGTTGTTGTTTGATCTTGGTCTAGACCAGGCGGGACACAGGAGAAATATATTAAATCCTACATTAACCCAAATGGGTCTTTCTATTCGACCCCATAAGACTGACGAAAGAATCGTACTTGTCCAAATCTTTGGTTGTAGTTAACCCTTATTCAATGTTCCACGTGGAACATGGCTTGATTAAGTCAATCTTAAGCGCAGTGTTCTTGTCAGCCTCTTTTTCTTTGTTTATCTTTGTTTTATGTTCCCAATATATGATGTAATAGTAGTAGGTGCCGGCCATGCAGGCTGTGAAGCAGCAGCTGCTGCTGCGAATATGGGAAGTAGGGTTTTATTGGTGACCATGAACTTGCAAACCATCGCCCAGATGAGTTGCAACCCCGCTATGGGAGGAATTGCCAAAGGGCAGATTGTGCGAGAAATAGACGCTCTTGGTGGGTATTCTGGTATTGTGACAGACCAATCCATGATTCAGTTTAGGATGTTGAACAGATCTAAGGGTCCAGCCATGTGGAGTCCTAGGGCACAAAGTGATCGAATGTTGTTCTCTACCAAGTGGAGAGAAATGTTGGAGAATACGCCCAATCTTGATTTTTACCAGGATATGGTACATGGCTTAAAGGTGAAGGATGGAAGGGTAAATGGGGTAATAACGGGCATGGGAAATGAAATCAGGGCGAAGTCGGTTGTATTAACCAACGGCACATTTCTAAATGGTGTCATTCATGTGGGAGAAAAAAGATTTGGAGGAGGAAGGATGGCTGAGCGATCGGTGGATGGAATTACTGAGCAGTTGGTGTCTTTGGGTTTTGAAAGTGACAGGTTAAAGACTGGAACACCACCAAGGATTGATGGTAGGAGTCTCGACTACAGTAAAATGGATGAGCAAAAAGGAGATGAGGAGATTACGGGCTTTAGTTATATGGAATTTGACAGAATAAAGCCTCAACAGCAGCGCAGTTGTTGGATTGCGTATACCAATGATGTAGTACACGATACTTTGAAAACAGGTTTTGATAGAAGTCCCATGTTTACTGGAAGAATTGAGGGAACTGGACCAAGGTATTGTCCGAGTATTGAGGATAAAATCAACCGATTTGCAGATAGAGACAGGCATCAGCTTTTTGTTGAGCCTGAAGGTTGGAATACCGTGGAGATTTATTTAAATGGATTTTCAACTTCTTTGCCAGAAGATGTTCAATATCAAGCACTTACAAAAATTCCCGGATTTGAAAATGTAAAAATGTTCAGACCGGGTTATGCTATCGAATATGATTACTTTCCACCGCATCAACTTCATTATTCGTTGGAAACCAAGCTTTTGGGAGGATTGTTTTTTGCTGGACAGATCAATGGCACCACGGGATATGAAGAAGCAGCTTGTCAGGGTTTAATGGCAGGCATGAATGCCCATAACCACGCCAATGAAAAAGAGCCCTTGGTGTTAAAAAGGAGTGAAGCGTATATAGGGGTGTTGATTGATGATTTAATTACGAAGGGAACGGATGAGCCCTATAGGATGTTTACTTCCAGGGCGGAGTTTAGAACTTTATTGAGACAAGACAATGCAGATTTGAGGCTGACAGAAATTGGCTATAGGGTAGGTTTGGCAAAAGAAGACCGTTACCAGCAAGTGGTGGCTAAAAAAGAAAATGTAGCAGCGATTATCAAAAAGTTTAGTGAGATTTCGGTGGAGCCTGATGACATGAATGAATTGTTTGCTGCTGTGGGTTCTTCGGCTATGCAACAAAAGCAAAAAATTGCACAATTGGTATTGAGGCCTGGCATTGGCGTAAAGCAGATGATTGAGCATACAGCGGTATTGAAAAATGAATTTGAAAACTATACTGATCTTGAGTTAGAGCAGGCGGAGATTCAAATGAAATACGATGTATATATAGAGAAAGAAAAAGAGATGGTGGTTCGTATGGCACAAATGGAAGACCTTGAAATACCTGTTACATTTGACTTTGATCGTGTTCAGTCCATTGGCACGGAAGCAAAAGAGAAGTTAAAAAAAATACAGCCACGCACATTGGGTCAAGCATCGCGGATTTCAGGAATCAATCCGAGTGATGTACAAATACTCATGGTTTACATGGGCAGATAATTTACCACACTAAACCTCATTTATCTGAATTCATAACCAAAGCCCATTAACTGGGTGAGTAGTGTATTTGGAGCGTCAGTAGCCGTACATCTTCCTTCTAGTTTAGGAGATATTGGAGAGTGTACTTTTAAATATTCTTCAATTACACTGTGAAGTGTGAAACCAAGGCGTTTAGGTTCGCTAACATTTTCAACGCGACAAATCGTTGTATCTGGATCGCCTTCTCTTTCACAGGCAACGAAGCTGTATATTTTTTCAAGATCAAGCGGCATATCTGCAACTTTTATCCAGTTTACTCTTTTACCTGTTTCGTTGTTGATGGTAAAGTTGACTTCCATTCCTTTAAAGCGGACTACCCATCCACCAAATCTTTTTCCTGGATCTTTTGCAAATGCATTTTGCAATTCTTTTTCCATCCAATCTTTTAATTGTTTACCTGTAATTTTTCCTTTTTTTGCTTCGCTGTCAACAGGTAACATGCTCCAGAGGTAGTCGACTGTAATTTCTGCTTCACCAGTTTTTGGATCTGGAACGAGTGGCGGACAAAAACGGAAGCCGTTACTCAATGCAATATCTGGTTTGAATTTCCACATGATTGCATCTGTAATGAAATTATCCATAGGAGTTTCAATTACATAATAGCGCATCAAAGGTGTTTTCGTTTTACCGATCACACGATTGAGTTCTTTCTTGTAGGGCTCTCTTGCTTTTTCTACTAGCCTCTTCATCTCTTCGTCTTCCTTGTATTTTCCAGGATCAACATCTAGTAATTGATAGCTATGTTCTTTCACTTCACCGTTTTCAATTACGATATCCATTTGTGCGATGAAGGAACCAAAAGCACCCGGTTCGGTCACTTTTGTATGTACGCCTTGTATGGGTGTTCTCACCCGTTCGTGGGTATCCGCACCGAGTATATAATCTACACCCTTTACTTCTGGAAGATTGGCCAGACCTACCTGTTGTGCTAACCCCATATGCGTGAGTAAGAATACCATATCACATTGCTCATACTCACGTAGAATCTTAATGTATTTAGCAACATTTAATTCTGGGGTGGTAAATTTTATTCCTTCGCTGTAAGCGGGGGATTGGCGTTTTGGTGTTAATGGGTCGTTGTAACCAATGAAACCAAGTTTTACACCTCCGATGTGTTTTACAAAATAAGGAGGAAAAATAAGATCTCCATTGGGTTCATCTTTGGTATTGTGGTACATGTTTGCACATACTTTAACACCATCGTATGCAAACATGTCTTTCATCATCATCTCCTTGCCATATACTACTTCCCAGTTTCCAGGCAGCATAATATCGTATCCAATGTTATTCATTAATGGAACGATTGCTTTTCCTTCACTCATTGCCGCAACGCCACCACCTTGGAAACAATCACCGCCATCTATTACAAGTGAATTAGATTTGTTTTGGTTACGGAGGGTGTTGATCATTGTTTTCATTGTGGCAAAACCACCACGTTTTTTGAAAACATTTTTGCCATTTTCCAAAAAGAATTCATCGTGGATATGTAATTGAGAATGAATATCAGCTGTGTGTAGTAAGGTTATTTTTGTTGCTTTCCCATCGCGAACTGCTTTATTTTTTTCCATTGAGGCTGCTTTGTATGCAGCGTCTTCATTGTTGAGTGCAGCAGCAGCCATAGGGGTGCTGATTAAACCCCCGCCAATTCCTAAGCCAAGACCAAGACGGCTTGATCGTTTTAAAAAATCTCTTCTGCTGTTTTCCGAAAGTTGAACATGCATTTCTTTTTCTGCTTTGCTGATGGCTGCTGATTGACAGCCCGAGCATCCGCAATTATTGATGTGGTTGGATGGCATAGTGTATTTTTTCCTGCAAAATCATATTGCAGATTTTATGTAATGGGTTATTAAGCTGGCAACTTAAATTATTTTAACCTGTTCTTTTTCTTTTGCTTCTTTTTGTTTTTTTCTTTCTTTGATGATGGGTTTAAATGGACCAAATTTGTGTTGTTGTTCAGTGAAGCCATCTGTATACGGACCAAAAGGGTGGTCTATAGGTTTTTTTGAAACATTGGGCCAATCCTTGCTCAAGTCTTTGGTTGGTCTGGGTCTTGAGTTAACAAAAGCGGCAACATCCCAAGCTTCTTCATCACTTAGGTTAGGTGCATTATGTGTAGCTTGATTTAATGGCATATTGTCTCGAACATATCCAGCGAAACGAGAAAGACGAAATAATCCCGCTCCTGAATTATAACTGTTTGGTCCCCATAGTGGAGGATAGGTATATGATTTTCCATCTGCAGCCATGAGTCCTTCGCCATTGGCACTGTGACAAGATTGGCATTTTGCGCTGTATACGGTATTGCCATTATCCGGACTTGCTGCACGATCAAGATAAGCGGGAGGTTGGATACCGGTTCCTTTTGGTGTACTGTCTTTTATAACGGCATGACCCACCCATTTGATGTAGGCCATCATTGCTTGCATTTCTTTGCTGTTGCTGTCGAGTGCAGTTCCATTCAAACTTCTTTCCATGCAATCGCTAACACGTTTGTATACTGTTTCCATACCCCCGCTTCTGTCGCGAAACTTTGGATAATTAGCAGCAACTCCACCATAGTTGTTTCCCCAAGATTTTCTTCCTCCATAAAGGTGACAGTTTTGGCAATTCATCCCGTTGGTGATGGCAGCAACGGAGCCATTGGGACCTAAATATTTTGAAGTATTGGAAATTAATTCTTCACCATAAATAATGAGTTGACGTTCTTCACCTTGTAGTTCCCTGTCTGTAAATAAAGAGGGAGCTACCCAACTGTCTTGTATTAATTTTGGGATTTCTTTTTTTGGTGTGTTTACCGCATCTATAATTTCACTGAATATGAGTAAGCATAAACCAGTTACGATCAAGACGATGATCCAGTTTTGTTTTTGCATATGGCTAGTTGCGTAGAATAAATATAGTTAACATTTATATTTTTCAATATATCGCTTTATTTGCTCTCTATTGGATTTCCCAATTCAACCCATTCGTTCATGCTAGCAGAATAATTGAGTACGTTATTGTAGCCCTCTCTTGCAAGCAGCGAATAACCAATGGTAGCACGGTCTCCACCCTGACAGTGAATTACTACTTTTTTATCTTTGCTTACCTTATCTAAATTCTTTAATAGTGTACCAACAAAAACATGATCTGCATTTTTGATATGTCCTGACTTGTATTCAGTGGCATTTCTTAGATCAACCAATTGAACATTGGGTTCTTCGGTCACTTTTTTGAATGCATCGATATCAATCACATTTACTGTATCTAGTTTGCCACCTTCGTGTACAAAAGCATCAGTAGAAGGAACATAGCCCATGATATTGTCTAGTCCTATGCGCATAAGTTTGCGTGTAAGGTCGTCAAGTTGAGAATCATCAGCCAATAAGATGAATTGTTCATCATAGTTCAAGTACCATCCAGCCCAGGTTGCAAATGCATTGTTGCCTTGTATATTAATGCTTCCTGGAATATATCCTTTGGCAAAATCTGTTTTCAATCGGGCGTCGAGTAGTTTAATTCCTTTGCCCATTGCTTCCACCATTTCAAGATTGGAAAGCTTTTTCAATTTTGGTACTTCAGTAAGAAGTGGACGGTCTACCTTATTCAACTTCTTCATCATGGCGAAGTAATTTGGTGGTTCAGGTTGGTCTTCCAACAGAAATTTCACAAATCCGTTTTCATCGTTTCCAAATCGGAATGCCCAGTTGCGTACTTTTTCATAACCAACAGTTGAGCTTGGAACTGCCCCCAATGCTTTGCCGCAGGCAGAACCAGCGCCATGACCAGGCCATACTTGAATATAATCAGGGAGATCGCTGAACTTTTTGATTGACTTATACATTTCGTGTGCACCAGCATCCATGGATCCGGTCATTCCTGCTGCTTTTTCGAGCAGGTCGGGTCTTCCAATATCGCCTACAAAAACGAAGTCGCCAGTAAAGAACATCACTGGTTCTGGACTTGCAGGAGTATCAGTTAATAAGAAACTGATGCTTTCGGGAGTGTGACCTGGAGTATGCAGTACATCCATCTTTAGATTACCAACCATGAAACTGGAACCGTCTTTTAAGCCGATGTGGTCAAATTCATATTCCCAATCTTCACCACCTTCATCAGATAAATAAAGCGCTGCCCCGGTGATGGCGCTTAATTCACGGGAACCCGTGAGGAAGTCGGCATGAATATGGGTTTCAAGTACATGTGTAATTTTCATGTTGTTTTGCTTGGCAATTTCCAAGTAAGTATCCACATCTCTTTTTGGATCAATAACAGCAGCAACACCTTCTTTTTGGCAACCAATAAAATAACTGGCTTGTGCAAGTGATTTGTCGTATACGTGTTGGAAAAACATAGTCTATGATTTAGCGTGTAAATTATTTAATAAAAAGTTCTTTGATGATGATATAAATTCCCATGATAAGTACAAACCATCCAAATCCTTTTTGGAGGCTGTTGGCGGATACTTTTTTACCAAGTGCATTTCCTATAAAAACACCAATAATTGCAAGTACAGTAACAGAGATCAGCAATTGCCAATCCATGGTTTGTTTTCCTAGATCACCCGTAAAACCAAACAATGATTTTGCTGCAATAATGAGTAGCGAGGTACCAACTGCTTGTTTCATTGGAAGTTTACTAAAAATAACCAAGGCGGGAATGATAAGGAATCCTCCGCCCGCACCAACCAAACCTGTAAACACACCAACTACAGCTCCTTCTAAAAGAATCATGGGGTAGTTGAAAACCTGTTTGCCTTCTTCGGTATTTTGTTTTTTGTTGTCCCGGATCATGGATACAGAGGCGAACACCATCAACACTGCAAAAATCATCATCATAAGTAATGATTTTGTAACAATGAAGGCCCCCACTGTAAATACTTCAGAAGGGATGGCAGGTACTATGAATGCCCTGGTTGCATATACTGCAATAATGGAGGGTATACCAAAGATGATGGCTGTCTTTAAATTGATTTCTCCATTCTTGTATTTAGGGAAGGTGCCAACCAGGCTGGTGGAACCTACAATGAACAAAGAATAGGCTGTTGCCAAAACTGGATCAACACCAAACAGGTAAACCAATGCTGGGACTGTCAAAATAGAACCACCTCCACCAAGTAGTCCAAGTGAAAGTCCAATTAAAAGAGATGCCAAATATCCAGCGATTACCATGTATTCTTTTTTGTAAGAGCAAAAATGGGTTATTTTTTCATTAAGGTATGTGATAGATGTCACCTTCCTCTTTTGTACGAAAAAATTAAGCAAATAAATTAACCAAACAATTTAATTCACTAACTTTTGCCATAAATCAGCATTTATGCGCAAACTTGTTTTACCCCTATTTTTCCTTCTTTTTGTAACAACAATTCAGGCCCAGCAGAATAAATTAAGTGTGGTTTGGGATCTTTCAAGTGCAGATACTGCAGTGCAAGGGGGTGTATTTAGACAAATCAATAATGCGCTGATCCAAAAGCCAGATTTAGAAATAGAAGTGGTTTTTCACGGACAAGCTGTTTTGTCTTTATTAAAAGAAGACAAGTCTTTTGAAGGGCGAGTTAAATCTGTGAAAGAGAAAGGGGTAACTGTGGCAGCTTGCAACAATTCTTTAAAGAGATTGAAAATTGATCCTTCACAGCTCATGCCTGAAGTTACGGTGGTACCAAGTGCTGTTGTAGAGCTTATCGTTAAGCAATCGGAAGGCTGGTCTTATTTAAAAGCGGGAGGTTAGTTACTTGCTTTTTTTAGCGTATGTACTTGTTGGCACAGCTGAGAGATTCAAGTTCACTGACAGCGGAAAAAAGAAAAAAAATCGGGACTCAAAATCAAAGAAGGTATTCGCAGACAATTTCAACACGTTGGACAAAATTCATATCCGCTGACAGTTTGGACGTTTGAAAAAAAAGAAACAAAAGCAGAAAGATATAGAGCTGCACTTCGTTATCAGTTGACAACTCGAGGACTATAAATCAAATGACTAAAAAAAAATTGAGAGGGCGACTAACGATTTCGGGCGAAGCCCAACTACTTCAGAAGCACAAACGTTGTAAATTATTTACAACTTGTTCATTTTAATTTGCTGTAGTCTGTGTGCGCCTTCAATGAGGGTTTCATCTTTTTTGGTGATACAAAACCTGAGTACTTTTTGGTCTTCTCCCTTGCTGTAAAATGTAGAATAGGGAATGGTAGCTACACCCACAGTTTTGGTGAGGTGCATTGCAAGGGATAGTCCATCTTCTGAAGCAATTTTTTCGTAGGTACCCGAAACAAAATAGCCACCTTGAGCAGGAAGCAAATCAAATCCAGAATTTTCCATCAACTTAACAAAGAGGTCTCTTTTCTTTTGCATGAAATGTTTCAGTTGCAAATAGGTTTCAGGATTTTTTAAGTGTTCAGCTATTGCAACTTGTGTAGGTGTGAAACAACAAAATGCATTGTATTGGTGAATTTTTCTAAATTCTGCCATCCATGCTTTTGGTGCTACACAGTAACCCAATTTCCATCCCGTACAGTTGTATACTTTTCCAAATGAGAAACACACAAAACTTCTTTCAAACAGTTCGGGGTATTTTAGTGCGCTATTGTGTTCTAAGCCGTCGTATGTGAGGTGTTCGTATACCTCATCGGAAATTAAAAATATTTTGGTGTTGCGTAAGATTTCTTGCAGTTGAAGCATTTCTTCATCTGATAAAACTACACCAGTAGGATTATGTGGCGAGTTTATAATGATGGCTTTTGTTTTTGGAGTGATGGCAGCTTTTACTTTATTCCAATCAATTTTATAGGAGGGATATTCGAGTTGAATGATTACGGGTGTTGCTCCGCAAGAAACGATATTGGCGATATAACTATCAAATGCAGGTTCAAAAACGATCACTTCATCACCGTGGTCTAGTATGGTTGTAAATGCAGTACAAATGGCATAGCCACCACCAGGAGTGATGGTAATGTTGTCATTTGCTGAAATTTTATTTTGATAAAGCGTTTCAATTTTATGCGCAATAGTTTCTCTAAGGGGCAAGTAACCCGCCATGGGTGCATATTGATTGTATCCGTCTCCGATAGCTTTTTTGGCGAGTTCGGCCAATGTTTCATCCATTGGAAAGTCTGGAAAACCCTGACCCAGGTTGATGGCATTGTATTCTGATGCCAATGCACTCATCACAGTAAAAAGGCTGGTTCCTGTAGAAGGTAGTTTTGAGTTGATTGAAAGCATTAAAGATATTTTTCTCCTTTATTGCGTTTGATTTCAGCAACGTATTGTTTAATTTCTTGTTCTTTTTCTTTTTTGCAGATCAGCAACACATCTTCTGTATCTACAACAATATAATCATTCATTCCTTGTAAAAGGACGAGTTTGTTGTTGGGTACATGTACCATATTGTCTTTTGCATCAATCACTATTACTTCGCTACCGGCTACTGCATTTCCCAAATAATCTTTTTCCATGTTTTCATAGGCAGAGTTCCATGTACCTAGATCGCTCCATCCAAAAGATGATGGAATAATATACACGTTGTCTGCTTTTTCCATGATGGCATAATCTATTGAAATATTTGTGCATTGTGGATAGACTTTAGCAATGGCTTCTTTTTCTTTTTTTGTGTTGAAAGAGGATGAAGCAGCTTCAAATACTTCTGCAATTTCAGGAAGGTGTTTTTCGAAAGCATGAACAATGTTTTCTACTTGCCAAACAAAAATACCTGCATTCCAAAGGAAGTCGCCGCTGGCCAAAAATGTTTTGGCTATTTCAAGGGTTGGCTTCTCTGTAAAAGTTTTTACTTTGTATACATTGTCGCTTACCGGCTGTTGTTCGTATTGAATATATCCATATCCTGTATTAGGATGCGTGGGTTGCATGCCCAGTGTTATTAAAGCTTTGTGATGGTTTGTAAAGCTGAGTGATTCTAAACAAACTTTTATAAAAGCGGTTTCATCTAAAATGAGATGGTCTGCAGGGGCACAGATCAAAGTACCTTTTGGATTGATGTTTCTTAATTTATACGAGATATAGGCTACACAGGGAGCAGTATTTTTTCTGGAAGGTTCTGCAACAATGTTTTCAACAGATAATTCTGGAAGTTGATCTCTTACAATTTCAACGTAGTCTTCGGAGGTGACAATAAATATATTTTCTTCCGGAATAAATTTTTTAAACCTGTCGTATGTAGCTTGAATGAGTGTTCTACCCGAATTGAGGATGTCTAAGAATTGTTTTGGGTAGGAAGTGCGACTCATTGGCCAAAAACGGCTGCCAATGCCACCGGCCATAATGGCAACGTAATGGTTGTTGTTTTTCATTGCTAGATGGTTATAATAATCCTTCACGAATTAGATCGTGCAGGTGAATGACGCCTACGTAATTTTTTTCTTCTGCTACCAACAATTGGGTGATGTTGTTTTTTCTCATGATGTCTAGTGCATGCACTGCAAGTGCCTCCTGATTTACTGTTTTTGGTGAAATGCCCATGATGTCTTTTGCAGTGGTTTTTTCCAAATCAACACCTTTTTCCAACATTCTTCTTAAATCACCATCCGTTATCACCCCGGTCAGTTCTTTTTGTTCATTTAAAACCGCGGTTAGTCCCAACCTCTTTTTTGTGATTTCTACAATCACCTCTCTCAGTGTACTCATTTCATTTACCGCAGGCTTTTCGTTCAGTTTGCTCAGGTCGTTTACCCTTAGATAAAGCTTTTTACCAAGAGCGCCGCCAGGATGAAATTTTGCAAAATCGTCTGCACTAAATCCTTTGGCCTCCATGAGACAGACAGCCAAAGCATCGCCCATGGCCATTTGAGCCGTTGTGCTGGCTGTAGGTGCAAGGTTATTGGGACAAGCTTCTTGGGAAACTGTGGTGTTGAGAATGTATGATGCGCCATCAGAAAGTGAAGAAGGAATTTTGCCTACCATGGCAATGAGTGGGTTACCAATATTTTGGATAAGGCTGACCAAGACGCGGATTTCTGGACTTTCTCCACTTTTGGAAATGATCATGACTATATCTTCTTCACGAACCATGCCTAAATCTCCATGGATGGCATCTGCTGCATGCATAAAAATGGATGCTGTTCCTGTACTGTTTAAGGTGGCTACAATCTTTTGACCAATAATTGCACTTTTACCAATACCACTGATGATTAGTCGCCCTTTTGTGTGAAGCAATACATTCACCACTTTCTCAAACGAATCGTTGATGAATTGACGCAATTCCAGTATAGCGTCTGCTTCTAGTGTAAGGGTGTTTTTCGCTATTTCCTGAATGGAAGTTTTCGGCATCTAGAATGGTTGTCTGTTGATGTAAGTACAGCTTAACAAAAGTACCACAATTTAGACATGTTCAAACTGCATTGCCAAGTGGTTTTTTGCCCTGAATAGCTTAAATTTGTTGTTACCCTTGAATTACGTGGTCTTTTCGAAAACAATTGATTGTTTTTCCATTGCTTATTAGACCATAAAACTTAATAACATTATCCCCTGATTCCCAATGCCTCCTTCAACAACCAAAAAAACCAACAAGACCAGCAAAAAGTCAACCCAAAAATCCACATCGGCTGTTGATTTAATGTCACCATTGAAGCAAAATTTTGGTTTTGATGCATTTAGGGGAAATCAAGAAGCAATTATCAACAATGTGCTTCAAGGCAACGATACTTTTGTAATTAAGCCAACTGGTGGAGGGAAAAGCCTATGTTATCAGTTGCCTGCTCTCATCAGTGAGGGATGTGCCATCGTGGTCTCGCCATTGATTGCCTTGATGAAGAACCAGGTAGATTTAGTGAGGGGGTACAGTAGTAGGGACAATGTTGCCCATTTTTTGAATTCAACACTTACCAAAAAAGAGATCAAAGAGGTTCAAGACGACCTAAAATCTGGAAATACCAAGATCTTGTATGTGGCACCTGAAACACTAACCCGTCAAGACAACCTCGATTTTTTCAGCAATTTGACGGTTTCTTTTTTTGCTGTGGATGAGGCCCATTGTATTTCAGAATGGGGACACGATTTTAGGCCTGAATACAGAAGGTTGAGGGAAATGATGGATCAAATTGATGAGAAAGTGCCAGTTATTGCATTAACGGCAACGGCCACTCCAAAAGTGCAAGAAGACATTTTACATAACCTGGGACTAAGAAATCCAGCTATTTATATTTCCTCGTTTAATAGGCCCAATCTCGAATATGAAATAAGGCCCAAGGTAAACAAAGAACAAACTGTAAAAGCGATTGTAAAATTCATTCATGAAAACAAGGGGAAGAGCGGCATAATTTATACCCTTAACAGAAAGACAACAGAGGAACTGGCCGAAGTGCTCAACTTAAATGGCATCAAAGCGGGTGCATATCATGCGGGGTTAGATGGAAAGTTGAGGGCAGAGCGACAAGACCAATTTTTGTATGAGGATACACAGGTTATTGTTGCCACTATTGCTTTTGGTATGGGTATTGACAAACCGGATATCAGGTTTGTGATTCATTACAACATTCCAAAGAGCTTAGAAAATTATTACCAAGAAACAGGAAGAGCAGGAAGAGATGGATATGAAGGAAAATGTACTCTTTATTATTCGCACAAAGACGTTTCTAAGCTCGAACATTTTCTAAGGGATAAACAACTCAGTGAAAGAGAAGTGGGAATGCAACTGATTGATGAGATGGTTGCGTTTTCGGAAACGGGACAATGTAGAAGGAAGGTGTTGATGAATTATTTTGGCGAAAAGTACATTGAACAAAATTGTGGGAAATGTGACAACTGTGTTAATCCAAAAGAAAGAATTGAAGCCAAAGGCAATGCGCTCAAATTGTTGAAAGTAATTAAAGCTTTAGATGAACGGTTTGCAGCAGACTATGTTGTACATATTGTTATTGGTAGGCTGATTCCGCAAATCAAAATGTATAGACATGATGAGCTTACTGATTTTGGATGCGGTAAGGATGAACCCGATTATTATTGGACATCTCTGATTAGACAACTCTTACTCGACGGTTTATTGAGCAAGGATATTACGGAGCATGGTATTCTTAAAATTACAAAGGAGGGGACAGCCTTTTTGAAAAAGCCATCTTCGTTTATGATGGTGATGAATAATATTTTTGAAGATGCCAATGAAGACGACGAGGATACTGCCTCAGAAGGTGAAGGAACTGCAGCTGCAGATCCACGGTTGTTTGAGATGCTGAAAGAGCTTAGAAAGTATGTAGCCAAGGAAAAAAAACTACCTCCCTTTGTTATATTTCTTGAATCTTCATTGGAAGATATGGCCACACAATACCCAACATCACTTACTGAATTAGAAAAAATAAGTGGAGTGAGTAAGGGGAAGGCCATTCGTTATGGTCAGCAATTTGTTGACCTTATTACAAAATTTGTTGAAGAAAATGACGTGGTAAAGTCCGATGATTTTGTAATGCGTAGTGTTGTAAATAAAAGTGGAGATAAGGTTTTCATCATACAGCAAGTAGACAAAAAAGTAACGCTCGATACCATAGCCAGAAATCGAAATATCACAATGGAGCAATTGCTTGAGGCAATGGAAACCATAGTAGCGAGTGGCACAAAATTAAATTTAAATTATGCCATTGATCAAATGGTGGATGAGGATGACCAAGAAGAGATTATGGAATATTTTAAGAGCTGTGAAACCAGCAGTCTCGATATTGCACGTGAAGAGTTATCTGATTTGGATTTGGAATGGGAGCAGCTCAAGATAATGCGGATCAAATTTCTTTGTGAATACGGGATATAATCAGTTAATAGTTTCTCCCTGCGATTTCAAATAATTTATCAGATCAATCGGGTTTTTCCCTTCAATTTTTCTCAAGATATTTTTTCGGTGAGTGTTTACGGTATGCAAACTCAATCCAAGTGTTTTTGCGATACCATCACTGGTTTGGTTACTGCAGACCATTTTGGATATTTGTATCTCTCTTTCTGAAAGTAATTTTTTCCCCTCTTGTTCTTTTTTTTGTGGCATGTCTTTTTCTAGTGCATCAAAAAAATGAATGGAATCAGAAAGTACAAGCTCAAATACCGTCATCATTTCTTCTGCGCCCATAGATTTTAGAAGATAGCCTCTTGCTCCCAATTCTTTTGCAGTATTGCGAATACCAGCATCTCTGCGCATGGTGAGTAAAAAGCAAGCTGCATTGGGATTTATTTTTCTTATGTTTTCTAGTAATACCAATCCGTTTGTATTGGCCAAGTGATAATCGATTAAAATAATGTCTGGTTTGAGTTCTTCAATTTCTTTGATTGCGGTATCTGCAAATTCTGTATTACCAATGCAAGTATAGCCAGGTTGCAATCCTATAAATATTTCAATGCTTTCCAAAAAAAGCTTATGGTCATCGCAAATATAAACAGTGTATTTATTTTTCATAATCTTGAAATGGGAGACGAATAGTATAATGGGTATTTCCTGGCACACTGTAAAATTCTATAGTGCCATCAAGAAATTTTACACGACTTTCAATATTATTTAATCCATGGCTTCGTATATGGTTTTGGTTAAATCCAATTCCATTGTCGGTATAATTTATTGTATACCCTTTTTCATTTTTAATCAACTGAATAATAATCTTGTTGCATTTGGCATGCTTCACGGAATTGCTAATCAATTCAGTAATGATGCGGTAAAATTTCAATATCAATTTTGGATCAATGAAAATGGGGGGTATGTTGGTATCAAATTTGATGTTACTGTTTTTTTCAAAAAGTTCAATTCTGGATTGAATGATGTCATCAAAACTTTTATCTTCCATCATTGGTGGAACCAGATCATCTACCACATTGTACATTTCATCAGATGACCTATCTATAATAGTAATTATTTGGTCAATATTTTGATCTAGTTCTTTATTATTCTGTTTTAGCTTGAGTGTTTGTAGTTTTATTTTTGCAGCTGCCAATAAACCGCCTAACTGGTCGTGAATGTTTCTACCAATGCGATCTCGTTCATTTTCCTGTACTGCTATAATTTTATCTGAAGTTTCTTTTTCTTTTAAAATTGCTGCATTCTTTTCAAGAATCGTATTTCTTTTTTTATCTGCTCTATATTTCACAAAACTAGATAAAGCAAAAATACCTACCGTTAAATTCTGAAAAACGGGATAAAAAAAACTATGGTAACGCTCAGTTATAACAAAATCCAGGTTTATTTGCTTTAGCAATAATTTTAATATAAAAAAGAAATATAAAATGAAGCCGATTGTATCAAGAAAGAATATATGTTTTCTGATGAAGGGGATTAAGGACGAAATGATGAATATAATCAGAAAAATCATGATGAAATTGCTTATTTGAAGAATAGTCAACTTCAGGACAATGTCATTCATCAGTCCTGGATAGAGGAACACCACTAAAGTTCTAATCAAAAGAAAACCTAAAAATAGGGTCATTATAAATTTTAGTTTTTTCCCAATCAAGTCTTTGTAAATGGTGTTGAGATAAAGCGTAAATAAGAGTAGGCCAAGAGATGGTGTTGCAAAAAATGTATCTAAACGATTTTGTAACTCAATATTGTTCGGCCAGATATATTGAAAAAAAATACCCCTTTCATTTAAGGCCCATCCAGCGCTGACAAAAATAAATAGGGCTAATATAAAATGATTTATTTCCTTTTTATAAAATCCAAGGAATACAAAAAGAAAAAAAAGAAACAGGGATACGGTAATAAAAACACTATAAAAATAGAGGTGGAAATCACGGGTATTTTGGAAATCTTTGGGGGTAAAAAGCAAAGTATGAAATACCAGGTTTTCACCATTTCTTTCGATTTGAAATTGAATAGAGTCTGTTGAATTTGGTTGGATACGAATGGGAAAAACAAACTCCCAAAAATATATAGCCCTTGAGTTGAACAGAAAACGATCGCCAGTTAAGTACAGGGTATCTTTTTCATTATTTCTGACAATAATTTGGTTGATGTGGGGATTGTTGAGCTTTAGGTAATATGTTTTCTCCTCCTTAGTTTGGTTATTGAAGACAATACCAAATGTTTTGGGTTCAGTAACAAATCCATAATTTAAATACAACCCATTTTTCTGAAGAACTTCTTGTTGAACCCAAGTTATTTGATCTTCTCCCTTTGATGAAAGAAAGGCAAAAAGGAAGCTGAAAAAGATAAAAACTTTGGGACAACGCATATTCAAATATAATGTGTTAAATCATTTTTTTCTCTTTTGTGGGGTAGTTGCGACAACCATTTTTTACTAACTTGCGGGTATGTACATTAAAAAGGTGATACAAGAACACCCAATTCATCTCGCTATAATTTATGCAGGGTTGAACTGCATGCCTGATCATTAGCTTTTCTACTCTAGTACATCTCGTTTTTCAATTAACTTCTTGTAATTCAAAACATAAAGCATGTCACTTTTTAATATTACTTCCGAAACGGGGGTACTGAAGAAATTATTGGTACATAGTCCGGATAACGGTTTAGGCAAAGTGGTCCCTTCAAAAGCGCAGGACTGGCTATTTGAAGATATTGTGCATTTAGACACCATTCGAAGAGAGGAATACGACCATTATATCAAACTCTTACTTTATTTTTTAGACCCAGAAAAAATTAAGGGGAAACTAAAAGAAATAGATGATCCTGCTGCTAACAGGGTTTTTTATCAGCCAGGGCATCAAGACTTCTATCGATCTGAACATGTTATTGAACTCCAATGGTTATTGGAGGAGGTGCTTGTAGATGATAATTTAAGAGCGCAAATGATTGCTGCAGTTTGTGCACTTGAAGGATGTACACATGCAACACAGCAATTGTTGTGTAAGTATCTACCTGTGGAGCTGGCGAGTTGTTTGTTGTCTGGTACGGGCAATGATAAATCGGTTCTTTTTGCACCCATACCCAATTTTATTTTCACAAGAGATATTGGCATTGTGGTAAAAGACCATTTGATATTAAACAAGCCTGCAAAAATTGCCAGACACCGTGAAACCCTGCTTGCGAGGTATATATTCTTTCATCACCCTATGTTTATTGCATATAGAAACAACATCATCGAATTAAAACAAAATAGGCCTCTTTTTCTAATGCCAGAAAATGACAATGGGAACAGAATTACTTTAGAGGGCGGAGATGTAATGATGGTTTCGCCTGAGCACTTGATAGTGGGCATTAGTGAAAGGACTTCCGCTGCTGCAGCTGCACAGCTTACTGAAATCCTATTTCAAAGGGGTTTGGTAAGCAAAGTGAGTGTTGTGAAAATTCCCGCTAAACGAGATTACATGCATATTGACACCATTTTTACACAAGTAAAAAAAGATGTTTGGGTAATGGTGGGCTTGTTTTCGGAACAGATGAGTAACCATTATAACCGTTCGGGTATTGAAAAAACACTACTGGGCGATAATGAAGACAAAGCCGAGATTGTACAATTCAATAAAGCAAATCCTGATCAACCTATACATTTCAGTAGTCTTGAGGCACTTTTACGTGATATCAGTATAAAAGATTTGGGTTGTTCAACTGTAAAAATCATTTTTTCGGGTAACAATGAATATCCTTATGCTGTGCGGGAACAGTGGACTGACTCCTGTAATCTCTTGGCCTTGAAAGAGGGTGTGGTATTGTCTTATGATAGAAACGAAAAAACAAATACTGCATTTGCCAATGCAGGATTTAAGGTGGTGAAGGTGCAAGACTTGATTGCAGATTTAGAGGGAGACCGTATAACAACAGATCAAATTCAAGATACTGTGGTTATTATGCCATCAGCAGAACTTTCCAGAGCCAGGGGAGGTTTTCATTGTATGAGTATGCCCATAAACAGAGAATAAATAAAGCAGATGAAAACATTAATGATGATTGAGCCTTGCTCTTTTGGTTTTAATGAAGAGACGGCTACAAACAATTATTTTCAACGCAATGATGTAATTGTAAATGCACAAGAAAAAGCACTGACAGAATTTAATGCCTTTGTAAAAAAATTAGAAGCGCACCATATTGAGGTCTTGGTAATTAAAGACACGCCAGTACCAATGACACCAGATTCTATTTTTCCAAACAATTGGATTTCCTTGCACGAAGGAGGTTTTATGGTGCTCTACCCTATGTTTGCCAACAACCGAAGGAAGGAAAGAAAACAAACCGTAATTGATGCTGTAAAAAACAGTATTACCATCAATGAAATAGTTGATCTCACCCACTTTGAGCAAACAGATCAATTTTTGGAAGGCACTGGTAGTATGGTATTGGACAGAGAAAACAAAATTGCTTATGCTTGTATTTCAAAGCGAACAGACAAAGATTTGTTCAGTACATTTTGTATGAAAATGGGATATACGCCCATGTTGTTTCATGCTGCCGATCAAAGAGGAAATGAAATTTACCATACCAATGTTTTGATGTGTATGGCAAGCGACTATGTGGTTATTTGTTTGGATACCCTTTACGAGGAAGAAGAAAAGAAACAATTGTTAGAACAGTTCAAATTAACCCACAAAGAGGTGATTGACATCAGCCAAGATCAGATGGAACATTTCTGTGGAAACATGCTTCAGGTAAAGAACAGCGCGGGGAAACCCTTTTTGGTAATGTCTACTCAGGCCTTTAATCATTTGGAATCTACTCAAATAAAAAACTTAGAAGCCCACCAGCCTATTATTCACAGTGATATTAGTACTATTGAAACTTTGGGTGGAGGAAGTACCCGTTGTATGATGGCAGAATTGGCGTAGTTGAATACCTGTATCGTAGGTTCTTGTTTTTTTTCTTACATTCAAAGGATAAATAACGATTGATATTATGCCATTCAAAAAATTGCATTTGTGCTCTTTGTTTTCTTTGTTGATTTTGATCATTGGACAAACTGCATTTGCACAAGAAGACCAAAAACTCATTATCATTACAACTGACGGTTTCAGGTGGCAGGAGGTATATAATGGAATGGATGCCGCAATTGCAAGCGATAAAAAATTTAACCAGGTTGATAGTGCTGGAATTTTTACTAGTTACTGGGATTTGTCACCAGAAGCAAGGCGACAAAAACTGCTTCCATTTTTTTGGGGGACTATAGCAAAACAAGGTCAGCTTTACGGCAACCGTAAATATGGAAATAAAATAGACAATGCCAATCCTTATTGGTTTTCTTATCCAGGTTACAGTGAAATACTCACAGGTCATGTAGATACCCTGATCAATTCCAATGAGTATCCCCCAAATCCGCATAAAACCATATTAGAATATTATAACCAACTGCCTGCATATAAGGGAAAGGTTGCAGCATTTGCAGCATGGGATGCATTTGATCGCATCATCAATGAAAAGAGAGCGGCACTTCCGGTTATCAATGCATTTGACGATAATTCTGTGGCTTCAACTGATCCACAAATGAAATTGTTGAATGATATGGTTCGCACTTCATTCAGACCTTGGGGTAATGTAGAGTGTTTGGATGTTTTTACACACTACCAGGCTTTTACATATTTAAAAAATAAAAGACCCAAGGTGATGTATATTTCTTACGGCGAGACCGATGAGTTTGCACATCATGGTGAGTACAAACATTATTTAAATGCTGCACACCAATTTGACCAATGGGTTGGGGATATTTGGAATTGGGTTCAATCGCAGCCAGATTATAAAAGCAAGACTACCCTGCTCATTACTACTGATCATGGTAGAGGGGATATAAAAAAAGAAGAATGGGTGGACCACGGAAGTGGAGTGCAAGATGCTTACCAAATTTGGTTTGCCGTAATGGGTCCCAAAGTAAAACCACTGGGAGAAATAAAAACAAATCAGCAGTTTTACCAAAAACAACTTGCACAGACTGCAGCAAATTTAACTGGTCACACTTATAGCGCAGCACATGAAGTTGCACCTGCCATACCAGTCATCCGAAAATAAGTTTTGATAGGGCATACGTTCGTAACTTAGCAGTTCAACTGCTACTCTATGTCTTATCGTTCGGTTCATAAAGTACGAATAGTTACAGCTGCCTCCTTGTTTGATGGGCATGATGCTGCCATCAACATCATGCGCAGAATTATGCAATCGCTGGGAGCAGAAATCATACATCTAGGCCATAACAGAAGTGCGCGTGAAATTGTAGAAGCAGCAATTGAAGAAGATGCACATGGCATAGCGATAACTTCTTATCAAGGCGGACATCTTGAGTTTTTTAAATACATCAAAGATTTATTGTTAGAAAATGGGTGCGGACATATTCGGATTTTTGGTGGTGGAGGTGGAACCATCTTACCAAAGGAGATCGAAGAGTTGCACGCCTATGGCATTGATCGTATTTATTCGCCAGATGATGGAAGAAGCTTAGGTTTAGAGGGCATGATTGAAGATGTAATTAAGCGTTGCGATTATGCCATCGATCAACCCTATTCTTCTAAAGTTGATATTAGTTGGGGAGAACAGAGAGATATACGTTCTATTGCACGTTCTATATCATTGGCTGAACTGGGAAAACATGAAGTGAAGGATGATCTACACGCAGTTCCCGTTTTGGGGATTACTGGTACAGGGGGAGCTGGAAAATCTTCCATCACAGATGAATTGGTGAGGAGGTTTTTAGAAAACTATACAGATAAAAATATTGCAGTCATTTCTGTGGATCCTTCCAAAAAGAAAACAGGTGGTGCTTTGTTGGGGGATAGAATCAGAATGAATAGCATTTCATCGCCACGCGTTTATATGCGTTCGCTCGCAACAAGAGAAAGTGAAAAATCACTGAGTGGTGTTGCAAAAGACGCCATAGCCATTTGTAAGCAGCATCAATTTGATTTAATTATTTTGGAAAGTGCGGGTGTTGGACAAAGTGATGCATCTATCGTTGACCACTGTGATGTTAGTCTATATGTAATGACACCTGAATATGGTGCAGCATCACAATTGGAAAAAATAAACATGTTGGATTATGCAGATGTAGTGGCTTTGAATAAAGCAGATAAGCCAGGTGCTAAAGATGCATTGCATGATATAAGAAAACAATACAAAAGAAACCATGGACTTTGGGATGCATCCGATGATGACTTACCCATACTTGCTACAGTGAGTTCTCAATTCAATGATGACGGAGTAAACAAACTTTTTTTCTTGTTAATGAAGAAGGTGTTTGGAGCGGATGTGAAAAAACCAATTCATACATTAACTGCAATCTCCTCTGTAATTATTCCCCCATCGAGGGTTCGCTATCTTTCGGAAATTGCTGATGAAGTAAGGAAATACAACCAACTGGTGGAAGAACAATCCACATTGGCCTCTAATTTGTATAAACTGCATGGAAGTCTCTCTCTTTTTGGAGAGGCAGATGTTGAAGTAAAAAAGCAGATAAAAGAAAAAATTAGTCTCATTGAGAAAAAGATGTTTCCCGTTTGTAAAAAGTTGATTGATGAGTGGGAAGAAACAAAAAAAAGATATGAGGCAGATTATTTAGAATACCAAGTGAGGGATAAGGTGGTGCGTAGACCATTAAAAACTATTTCATTATCTGGGACGGCCATTCCAAAAATAGCGGTACCCAAGTTTAAAGAGTGGGGAGATATTTTACATTGGAGATTACAAGAAAACTTTCCTGGCAAGTTTCCTTATACGGCATCTGTTTTTCCATTGCGTAATACGAATGAAGATCCAACGCGTATGTTTGCCGGAGAAGGTGGTCCGGAAAGAACCAACAAAAGATTTCATTATTTATCATCGGCGCAAGACTATATACGATTATCGACTGCATTTGACAGTGTTACTTTATACGGACAAGATCCGGATAGGCGACCAGATATTTATGGGAAAATAGGCAATAGTGGTGTAAGTATAGCTACAGTGGATGATGCAAAAAAACTCTACAGTGGTTTTGATTTATCAGACCCCAACACTTCTGTGTCTATGACCATTAACGGACCAGCTCCGATGATACTTGCTTTTTTTCTTCATGCAGCTATCGATCAAGCTTGTGAACAGTATATTACTGAACATCAGTTGTGGGATAAGGTAAAAGAGATTAGGGATAAGAGGTATGCTGATGTGACAGATGTTGAATATAAAGATGTACAAACACCTGGTTCACTTCCTGAAGGACATAATGGTTTGGGTTTGAAACTTCTTGGACTCAGTGGTGATGAGGTATTGGATGCAAATACGTACAATCAAATTAAAACGAAAGTACTGCAGCAGGTAAGGGGTACTGTTCAAGCAGATATTCTAAAAGAAGACCAGGCGCAAAACACTTGTATTTTCTCAACAGAGTTTGCTTTGCGTTTGATGGGAGATGTACAAGCTTATTTTATAGAAAATAAGGTTAGAAATTTTTACAGTGTTTCAATCAGTGGTTATCATATTGCAGAAGCAGGCGCCAATCCAATAACACAATTGGCATTTACTTTATCGAATGGGTTTACTTATGTAGAATATTATTTGTCGAGAGGAATGCATATTGATGATTTTGCAGCCAACCTTTCTTTCTTTTTCAGCAATGGGATGGATCCGGAATATACTGTAATTGGTCGCGTTGCAAGAAGGATCTGGGCAAAAGTGATGAAGCACAAATACAATGCCAATAGCCGTTCACAAAAATTAAAATACCATATACAAACCAGCGGAAGAAGTTTGCATGCACAGGAAATTGATTTCAACGACATCCGCACTTCTTTGCAGGCTTTGTATGCGATTTATGATAGTTGCAATTCTTTACATACCAATGCTTATGATGAAGCCATCACCACACCAACCGAAGAAAGTGTAAGAAGAGCGATGGCGATTCAGTTGATCATCAACAAAGAGTTGGGTTCTGCAAAAACGGAAAACTTTATTCAGGGATCCTATATTATTGAGGAGTTGACAGACCTTGTAGAAGATGCAGTGATGTTGGAGTTTGACCGACTAACAGAGCGTGGTGGAGTATTGGGTGCTATGGAACGCATGTACCAAAGAAATAGAATTCAGGAAGAGAGTATGCATTACGAGACTTTGAAACACAAAGGAGAAGTACCTATTATTGGAGTAAATACATTTATTGGTAAATCTGGCAGTCCCACTATATTACCAGATAAAGTAATCAGGAGTACCGCTGAAGAAAAAGACCAACAAATTTTAAATTTACAAGCCTTCCACGAACGCAACAAACACGAAACTGTACTACAACTTACCAAATTGAAACAAGTGGCTATTGATAATGGTAATTTATTTGAAGCGTTGATGGAGGCGGTGAAGTATTGTTCACTTGGACAAATTACTGATGCATTGTATGAGGTAGGCGGACAATACAGGCGAAATATGTAGATACTGAAAACTAGGGGTTGCTGTTTTTAACTTATATTCGGAAGCACAACCAAAACCAACATCATGCAATTTCTCGGACCCATTGATTGGCTATTTGTCGTTTTGTATCTACTTGTAATTGGAGGAGTTTCTATTTGGAGCATTAGAAAAAGCAAGGAAACCACATCCGATTATTTTTTGGCCAACCGGAATTTGGGTTGGTTTGTGATTGGCGCTTCTATTCTGGCTTCCAATGTAGGTTCAGAGCACATTGTTGGACTAGCAGGTTCCGCCGCGAAGTCCGGTGCTGTTTTGGGCCACTATGAATTACATTCTTATATCGTTCTCATTCTTGGTTGGGTTTTTGTGCCATTTTATATACGCAGTTCGGTATACACCATGCCAGAGTTTTTGGAAAAGCGTTTCAATCCACAAGCAAGAAGATTACTCACTATTATTCAATTGATCAGTTATGTAATTGCAAAAGCTTCTGTAACTATTTTTGCAGGAGCGCTTGTATTCAATCAGTTTTTGGGAGTAGATTTCTGGACGGGAGCGATCATATTAGTGGTGGTTACAGGCGTTTACACCATTTTTGGAGGATTGCATGCGGTAATGTATACGGAAGCCATACAAGCAATCGTGTTGTTATCAGGTTCATTTTTATTGCTTGTATTTGGTTTGAGAGAAGTAGGAGGATGGGATAGTTTGATGCAATCTTTGCCCAAAGAAAAGCTGAATATGTTTTTGCCGTTGAGTGATCCTGAATTTCCGTGGTTGGGTATTTTGTTTGCGTCTCCTATTGTGGGGGTTTGGTATTGGTGTACCGACCAACATATTGTACAACGTTGTTTGGCAGCCAAAAATGAGCAGGAAGCAAGGCGCGGGACTATTTTTGCAGCGCTATTAAAACTTCTCCCTTTCTTTATTTTCCTTATACCAGGATTGATTGCATATACGTTAAGTGCGCAAGGGAAGATTCAATTGGATGATGCAAATGCTGCATTTCCAGTAATGGTAAAAGCAGTTATGCCAATTGGTTTGAGAGGTGTATTGGCTGGTGGATTGTTGGCTGCGTTGATGGGTTCATTGGCTTCTGTTTATAATGCATGTTCTACTTTATACACGATTGATATTTATAAAAAATCACATCCTGATGCAACAGAAAAAGAATTGGTGAAAGTGGGCCGTATTGCAACTGGTGTTATTGTTTTGTTGGGTATGGCTTGGATTCCTATGATGGGCAAAATTGACAGTGGTTTGTATAATTATTTACAGAGTGTACAATCTTATTTGGCGCCGCCAATATCTGCAGTCTTTTTGTTGGGGGTATTTTTTAAGCGTCTTAATGCGCAGGGAGCTTATACTTCAATGGTTGCAGGTTTTATTTTAGGTATGGGCAAACTCTGTTTGCAAATCTTTAAAGATAGTTTAGCACCTTCAGGATACTTGTATCAGTTTGCAACCATGAATTTCCTTTATTTCTGTATTTGGTTGTTCCTGTTTAGTATTGTTGTTTTTGTAACGATAAGTTTAATGACTGCTGCGCCAAGTGAAGAGAAAGTAAAGGGACTTACTTTTGCAACTACCGTTGCGGAAGACAAGGCGGCGAGCCGCGCTACCTGGAATTGGGTGGATGTGGTTCTTTCCGTATTTGTATTGGTGGTGATACTTGGTATCTTCCTTTATTTTTCACCATTGGGAATAGCCAAGTAAATATTCAATTAACGTTGTATAATAAAAAAGAGCAGTTATCAACTGCTCTTTTTTTATGAATTTCTAATTAGTATTTAGGCACCGGTGGTGGTCCGTCTGGTAACATTGCTTTCCATACTTCATTGCCTTTTCTTTTCTCGAATTCCGCACGAATTTCTTTGCGTAGTGTTTCGTTTTCAAAAAGATCTACCATGGTGGTACCCAAAGATTTTGCTGCAAACAACATTCCTTTGTGCCCAATACTCATACCACCGCAAGCGACAACCACCCAAGAATGCCAAGGAGATTTGTAGGGAGCAGTTGCAGCGTTGAGGGTAATTTCAGGAACGATATAGCTTATATCACCAACATCAGTAGAGCCACCATCAGGATCTGGACGAGTTGTTTCCATTGGTTTTATAGCACCATTGATGCCCAGTGGTTCAGATCCATATTCTTTCATGATTTTGTTGGCAAATGCAATTTCTTCTTCTGTGTATTTGATGGGTCCAACCAATTCCATGTTTTTATGTAGCACTTTAGCACCAGTTTCATTTACCAACAGTTCATAAAGTCCGTTGTCCATAAAGAAACTTGCTTCGGTTCTGGTCATTCTAGCAGCACCTTCTGCAATCTCTTTCATTCTTTCTTCTACGGCAGCAACCCCACTTCTTTTTGAATCGCGGATCCAGATCCATACACTGGCTTCGTCGGGAATAACGTTGGGAACATTTCCTGCATTTTTATATACATAATGAATACGAACGCTGGGTTTGATGTGTTCCCGAAGGAAGTTTATACCGACATTAAAAAGTTCTGCAGCGTCTAATGCGCTTTTGCCATTCCAGGGATCAGCAGCAGCGTGGGCGCTTTTACCTTTAAACGAAACAGTAAAACTCACAATGGCTTGTGTGCTTTGCATATTGGCTTTGTTTTCATAATCTGGATGCCAGTCGAGGCACACATCCAAATCATTAAACACACCATCTCTTGCCATATACACTTTACCCGCGAGGTCTTCTTCGGCAGGTGTACCGTAGAACCTAATGGTTCCTTTTAACTTTCCAGAAGCGATTAATTCTTTGATGGAAACAGCAGCACCGAGACTAGCGGCGCCAAACATGTTATGACCGCAACCGTGACCAGCCGCTCCTTCTTTTAATGCTTCTTTAGTGGATTGTGCTTTTTGAGACAAGCCAGGCAATGCATCAAATTCGCCCAGAATACCAATGATGGGTTTACCAGATCCATATTCTGCGATGAAGGCAGTGGGAATACCCGCAATATTTTTGGTTACTTTAAATCCTTGTTTTTCTGCATAATCGGAAAGCACTTTTGCAGATTGGTGTTCTTTCATTGCAATTTCTGCATGAGACCAAACCTGATCGCTCAAAGAAATCAGTTCATTTTCATGTTTTGCAACAGATTGGATAACTGATTGTTTGTTGACTGGTATGGATTGGGCAATACTACCCAAAGAAATAAGAAGGAATGGTATAATTAATTTCATCATACCATGAATATACTAATTACTATTGTTTCAAAGGATAGTAACGTACGTAATCAACTTCCAATTTTATTGGGAAAATTGCATCATCAACACCTTTTAATCCTCCCCAGTTTCCACCAACAGCGATATTAATTAAAAGATGTTGGGGTTGAATGAAAGGCCATTCTTGCCAGAGTGCTCCCTGTTTTTTAAAGACAAAAAACTCCTTGTCATCTAAAAAAACCTTTATTTAATCCAGTGTCCAATCCATACGATACACGTGAAATTGCTTTTAAAAGTGCCTAGTTCTCTAAAAGAAAAGCCTTCAAAAAATGACGGCTCGCTTTACAGAAGGGTACAGCGCACCTGAACAGTAATCAATAGTAATGCTGCTGTATTTTAAATATACAGTAATAGGATTAAATATAGGCAAATACTATAGTGCACATAGATACATACTATAATTAGTCAAACAAGAGGTTATAAAAGCTTTAACAGTAGTTATTTGGTATTGATTTACAATAGTTTATCTTTGCGCCTCTTGATGTTATTGCTCTTTGTGTTTGTGCAGTTTTTCTCCCCAAATATGTTGTTGTTCTAACGTAAGGCAGATAAAGCATCGATTCCGTAGCGGTGGCCTTATCACATTTTTCATTTAATTATTACAAAAGTGTCATTTAAAAATTTAAGACTCATTGAGCCTATATTGAAGGCTTTGGACCAAGAAGGTTATGAAACCCCCACTCAAATTCAAGAAAAATCAATCACCCCAATTCTAGACCGCAGGGATATTTTGGGGTGTGCGCAGACTGGAACTGGAAAGACCGCAGCATTTACCATTCCTATTTTACAGCTGATGCACGAACACCGCGAGGCCAGTAGTAGCCGTGTAAGAACCATCGATTGTTTAATACTGACTCCTACCCGTGAGTTGGCTATTCAAATTGGAGAAAGTATTGCTGCCTATGGCAGACACCTAAGTTTGAGGCACCACGTAGTATTTGGTGGTGTTTCCCAACATGGTCAGGTTAATGCCATTAGAAATGGTGTTGATATTTTGGTTGCCACGCCAGGCAGGTTATTGGATTTGATGCAACAAGGGCATATCACTTTATCCAATATCAAATTTTTTGTTTTGGACGAAGCGGATCGCATGCTCGACATGGGTTTTATCCATGATGTGAAGAAGGTGATTGCTAAACTTCCAGCCAAAAGACAATCTCTTTTCTTTTCTGCAACCATGCCCCCTGAGATCAGTCAGCTTGCAGACATGTTGTTGAAAAACCCTATTAAAGTTGAGGTTACACCCGTTTCTTCAACAGTGGAGATCATTCAGCAAGCAGTTTATCATGTAGATAAAAACGACAAACAAGATTTGTTGATTGATCTACTCAAGGATAAATCTATTGAAACCTTGTTGGTGTTTACGCAAATGAAACATGCGGCGGATAAGCTTTCTAAGCGATTGATTGCTTCGGGTATTTCAGCTGCAGCTATTCATGGAAACAAGTCGCAGAATGCACGTCAAGCTGCCTTGGAAAATTTCAAAAATAAAAAAGTTAGGGTTCTTGTTGCAACAGATATTGCAGCGAGAGGAATTGACATCGATCAATTGTCGCATGTACTTAATTTCGAACTACCCAATGTACCCGAGACCTATGTTCACCGTATTGGCAGGACAGGCAGGGCAGGTGCTTCTGGTATTGCTTTGTCATTTTGTAGCAGAGAAGAAAAGGCTTATTTGAAGGACATCGAAAAATTGATAAAGAAATCTATCCCAGTTACACAATGGGCTGGAAGTACTGCTGAATCAAGTTCCGAGAGAACAATGCAGCGGTCACCAAAAGTTGAAATGCGTCAGTCGTCTAGGCGAATGGCTGTTCAAAAACGAGATATTGTTTTTGGCTAGAAGTATTTAATTTTTTGAAATGAACTATTGAAGAGTTTGATATGTTGTTTCCAATATTATTAGGTCAATTTCATTTATTTTTATACTTCAAACCCTTAATCCTTTCTTTATGGAAAATAATACAAATCCGCATGCTTCTTCAGTAAGCGAGAGCAAATGTCCTTTTAGTGGGGCAGTAAAGCAGGTAGCAGGAAGAGGGACACAGAATGCGGACTGGTGGCCAAATCAATTGAAGTTGAATATACTTCGCCAGCATTCTTCTTTGTCCAACCCAATGGGTGAAGAATTTGATTATGCAGCAGCGTTTAAGTCGCTCGACTTAGCAGCAGTTAAAAAAGATATTGTTACAGCACTTACCACTTCGCAAGATTGGTGGCCTGCAGATTACGGACATTATGGTCCGTTTATCATTCGTATGACATGGCACAGTGCCGGCACTTACAGAACCACAGATGGCCGTGGTGGCGGTGGAAGAGGCATGCAGCGTTTTGCGCCTTTGAACAGTTGGCCTGATAATACCAATTTGGATAAAGCGCGTTTGTTGCTTTGGCCAGTTAAGAAGAAATATGGTCAAAATTTGTCTTGGGCTGATTTGATGATTCTTGCAGGTAACTGTGCTATGGAGTCTATGGGCTTCAACACTTTTGGTTTTGGAGGTGGTCGCGCTGACGTTTGGGAACCGGATGAAGATATTTATTGGGGTGCTGAGCGTGAGTGGTTAGGCGATCAAAGATATACCGGTGACCGTGTGTTAGAAAATCCATTGGCAGCAGTGCAAATGGGATTGATCTATGTAAATCCGGAGGGTCCAAATGGCAATCCTGACCCTTTGGCATCAGCACGTGATATTCGTGAAACGTTTGGAAGAATGGCGATGAACGACGAAGAGACTGTCGCCTTAATTGCAGGTGGTCACACTTTTGGAAAGACACATGGTGCTGCTGATCCAAATAAATATGTAAGCAAAGAGCCTGCTGCTGCAAGTATCGAAGAGCAAAGTACGGGTTGGAAAAATAGTTTTGGAACCGGTAATGGCGAATACACCATCACCAGTGGTTTGGAAGGTGCATGGACAACCACGCCAACACAATGGAGCAACAATTATTTTGAAAATCTTTTTGGTTACGAGTGGGAATTGACGAAAAGTCCAGCTGGTGCTAACCAATGGAAGCCTAAGCATGGTGGTGGTGCAGATACCGTTCCAGATGCGCACAATCCAGCTAAGCGTCATGCGCCTACGATGTTAACGACGGATATTGCAATGCGTGTTGATCCGGCATATGAAAAAGTATCTCGTAAGTTTTACGAGAACCCTGAATATTTTGCTGATGCGTTTGCAAGAGCTTGGTTCAAGTTGACACATAGAGATATGGGTCCACGTAATAGATACTTAGGATCTGAAGTTCCAGCTGAAGTGTTGATTTGGCAAGATCCAATTCCAGCGGTTAACCATCCATTGGTTGATGCAAGCGATGTTGAATTGTTGAAGTCAAAAGTTTTGGCATCAGGATTGTCTGTTGCTGAATTGGTATCGACTGCATGGGCATCTGCTTCTACTTACCGTGGTTCCGACAAACGTGGTGGTGCAAATGGTGCAAGGGTTCGTCTCGCTCCTCAAAAATATTGGGAAGTAAATAATCCTTCACAATTGGGTAAAGTATTGGATGTGCTTGAAAGCATTCAAAAAGAATTCAATGCTGCACAAACTAGTGGCAAACAAATATCATTGGCTGATTTGATTGTATTGGCAGGATGTGCTGGTGTTGAGCAAGCTGCGCAACATGCAGGGAAGTCGGTTAAGGTTCCATTTACTCCTGGAAGAGCAGATGCTTCTCAAGAAGAGACAGATGTTGAATCTTTCAAAGTATTGGAACCACATGCTGATGGTTTCCGTAACTATACTAAAGCACAATTTGCAGCCATTACTGAAGAAGTGTTGATTGATAAAGCACAATTGCTTACGCTTTCTGCTCCTGAGATGACAGTGTTGGTAGGTGGTATGAGGGTGATGGGTGCAAACTATGATCATTCACATCATGGAGTATTTACCAATACTCCTGGTTCGCTTACCAATGATTTCTTTACCAACTTGATTGATTTCTCAACTACTTGGAAAGCAAGTGAAAGCAATAAAAATGCATTTGAAGGAAGAGATCGCGCGACTGGCGAATTGAAATGGACTGGTACACGTGTTGATCTGATCTTTGGTTCTAACTCAGAACTCAGGTCTATCGCAGAAGTTTATGCATGTGAAGACGCAAGCGATAAATTCGTGCATGATTTTGTTGCAGCATGGAACAAAGTAATGAACCTCGATCGTTTCGATTTAGCTTAATCAACTAATATTATATGTGAAAGCCCTGAATTTTTCGGGGCTTTTTCTATTTACGAAAATTGAATAGCGCAATGCATATTCCACTTGATATTTTGATTCAACCTTATTGATTAAGCAATAGAAAGCTGGAAAAATGCAAGATCCCAAAGAGCGCTACTGTATTTGTTCTGCAATCATGTTTTAGCTAACCTATAAATGAGGATAGAAATAACTACATTTATGGAAGTCCTAATTATATCACTTTAGAAATAACGCATATGCCTAACGCTATAAAATTCATTTTCATTGGTTTGATCCTATTCGTGAAAATCACTATCGCCCAATCAAGTAATGACGGGGTGCTTTTAGCCGAGGTAAGAGACAATCGAGAAAATGTAACCAAGCAAACCCCTGCAGTAAAGCGGAAAGACACGCCAAGTACCATATTATATGCTATTGGCGAATCTGCGTTGGGTGGTAAAATTGCTTATATTTTTCAACCCGGTGATCCTGGTTATGATTCTGCTGTACAACATGGACTAGTTGTCACGCTTACAGATGTATCCACTTCTGCTGAATGGGGATGTGCTGGAATTCTGGTTGCAGGTTCCGATGGTGCCCCTATTGGGAAAGGAAATTCAAACACATTGGATATTGTTGCGGGATGTAAGACGGATGGTATCGCTGCAAAACTTTGTAAAGA
>CAMDFC010000012.1 GCA_945897185.1 Chitinophaga pinensis
AATAGTAATACTTTAAACGATCTATTGATCATGGGTGTTTCTTAAAAGTGGTTATTTGTTTTGTGAATGTACAAATTAATATATAAACTCATTTTTGCAAAAATGCCTATGTCTACAACATACATTTTATAAATTAAATACATTTGAAAAATATAAAATATGTAAGTGTATGTTTACTAGATTATGAGTTTAATTAACAGGTAAAACATTCATATACAATTGGCAAAATGCCCAGATTGGAAAACAAGATCATCGTTCCCCTTTCCAGCAACCAATGGAAATAAAATTTCTTTCAGATCCTCAGTAAAAGGCAATATTCTGATTTTCCCATTTTTGGTTGCCTTCCTTACCCTTGCCTCTGCATGTGTTCCTTTCACGGTTCTTGCCAGGGATTCCTTGATAGTAATTATTTTTTTTGTGAAATCCAGGCTGCCTACCCTCAACCCTACAGCTTCAGCATTTCTGACACCAGTCTTAAAGATGAAATACAGAAAAGGATAGTAATGAGAGTGTTTATATCTGGAGCTGGGTAGACAAAATAGATCTCTCCTTATTGCATCCAGGATCAACCTTATCTCTTCTTCTGTAAATGGTTCCCTTTCTGGTTTCTCTGTTTTTTTCACCTTCCTTCTTGATACACCATCAAAAGGATTGATGGTCCAAATTCCCTGCTTAAGCATCCAACTAGAAAAACCATTGAGCATGGATAGCCTCTCGTTGTATGTCTTAGGACAATATTTCTCAGTATTCAACTTATTCAAGAATTCACTGGGGTTGATTTCACCCCATTTCCTCAATGTACCCCTGAGATGGAAGTAATCTGAATTCTTATCACAATCAAGTTGTTTGTAATCCTTCACCCATTTCTCAAAACAGGTAACTATGGTTTGGAGCATTTTAGGCTCTTCTACAGCCTTTAAAACTTTACCACCATACTTTGTCAAGGTTTCATCAAACTGACCATTGGCTATGTCTAATTCAATTTGTAGCACTACAGTTTTTGTTGCCTTCAAATTGATCTTGTCGTACGGACCAAGACTTAATGAGTATCGTTTCCCTTGATACCTCCATCTTAATCTAATTCTGTTTTTGTAATTCGTAAGTGATACTGCTCCCTTTGGAGACTTGTGACCCAAAACGTGACCCATTTGTGACCCAATTTTAATTGTGAAGGGCTTATTTGGGCATCACTTTACATCTCTAAAAAAGTTGGAAGAAACACTTTACACTGATACTCAATATGCTGAAACCCTTATCTGGAGAGAGTTTCAGGCATAAAAAAAGAGCACCAATCCCTTGATGCTCTTTGTCGGGAAGACAGGATTCGAACCTGCGACCCCCTGGTCCCAAACCAGGTGCGCTACCGGCCTGCGCTACTTCCCGAACTATTCTTACCAGGTGCGTTACTCCCGCAACTGCGGGACTACTTCCCGAACTATTCTTACCAGGTGCGTTACTCCCGCAACTGCGGGACTACTTCCCGAACTATTCTTATCAGGTGCGTTACTCCCGCAACTGCGGGACTACTTCCCGAGCTATTCTTATCAGGTGCGTTACTCCCGCAACTGCGGGACTACTTCCCGAAATATCTTTAACTGCGGTGGGGGCGGGATTCGAACCCGCGGTACAGAATTACCCGTACGGCAGTTTAGCAAACTACTGATTTCAGCCACTCATCCACCCCACCGTCTGAAACCTGTTGTTTCAGGGATGGCAAAATTACTAAAGACCAAGCAATCCCCAAAAGATTTATGCAACTAATGTTGAATAAGATTACATAGCAGCAAGCTGTACTTTCTGCTGAAGCTCCATTACACTCTCACGGAACATATTGTCTGTATCCATAAGGTCTTTTACTGTCTGACAAGAGTGAATGACTGTGGTATGGTCTCTTCCTCCAAAATGCTCTCCAATGGTCTTGAGTGAATTTTTGGTGAAAATTTTTGACAAATACATCGTTATTTGACGGGCCTGCACAATCTCACGCTTCCTTGTCTTCTGCAACAACCTATCGTATGGTAAATCAAAAAACTCACAAACCATTTTCTGAATAGTATCAATTGTGATTTCTTTAGAAGAGGTCTTGATGAAATTCCTCAACACTTTCTTTGCTAAATCAAGATCAATCTCACGCCTATTTAGTGAAGACTGTGCCAACAAAGAAATTAAAGCACCTTCCAGTTCCCTTACATTGTTCTGAATATTGTAAGCAATGTATTTAACTACATCTTTGGGCAGGTCAAGACCATCTTTCTTCATCTTCTTTTCAAGAATCTCAATTCTGGTCTCATAATCCGGCACCTGCAAATCTGCGCTGAGCCCCCACCTGAACCTGCTCAACAATCGTTCTTGCAAACCTTCCAAGTCCTTTGGCGGCTTGTCTGAACTCAAAATTAATTGCTTACCCGATTGGTGCAAGTGATTGAAAATTGCGAAGAAGGCATCCTGTGTTTTTTCAGCCCTATTAAAGAACTGTACATCATCCAAAATCAATACATCGATGAGTTGATAAAAATGGATGAAATCATTTATTGCATTGTTTCTGCTGTGGTCTTGGAACTGATTGATGAATTTTTCTGAACTCACATACAAAACCACTTTGTTGGGATGAAGTCTCTTTACATCATTTCCTATGGCTTGCACCAAATGCGTTTTTCCTAAACCTACTCCACCATATACCACCAAAGGATTAAAAGAAGTTCCACCTGGCTTTTCCGCGACAGTCTTACCTGCCCTGCGTGCTACACGGTTACAATCACCTTCTACAAAAGCATCGAAAGTATAAATAGGATTCAATTGTGAATCGATCTGCATTTTCTTTAGACCAGGAATCACAAATGGATTTTTTACATGGTTATTGATCACCAATGGAAAATCCATTTCATTGTTCGAATAACTCTTAAATGATTGTCCGCTTACATCCATGGTTAGGGGCTTCGACTTCCCATTTCCACTGTCTACCATGATTCTGTACTCTAACCTTGCTTCTTTCCCTAATTCACGCTTAAGCGTTTTGGCAAGCAGGTTAATATAATGCTCTTCAATGTATTCGTAAAAAAACTGACTCGGAACTTGTATAGTTAAGATATTGTCTTTTATTCCCACCGGCTTAATCGGTTCAAACCAAGTTTTGAAATGCTGCCACTCCACAATGTCTTTAATGATCGCTAAACAATTATTCCAAATCTTCTCAAAAGGTTTCTCCATTAGTTGGTTGCAGTTTAGGCTTTAATTTAAAAAATCATCCAGATCAAATTGATTCCAGATTGCAACAATTTACAAGAGTTGAACACCTACCAAATTAACACCTGCCTCTCAGCTTTTATATCTTGTTGTTTACTTAAGGGTCTATCTAATCTTCCTTCGTTTTCATTTCAATTATCCACAATTCTACTAATATACAGAAACGAGGGAGGGCAACGAATATATATTCAGTTTTCTAATAAAAAAATTTTTTATTTTCCAATATTTTCCAATAGCAAATTGGATTGAGATTTGTCCAATTTTTGGGGCCTTCCACTGTTGAATTCGTAATCCAGCCTGCCCAATTGTAGACCGCCCCAACCCACTTGGTTCACAAACACTTGTTTACCCGATTTATTGGTATATTCCCTAGGTTTATCAAAGAACCGGTGTGTATGCCCTCCGATAATCAAATCTATGTTATTTGACTCCTTTGCCAACACCTCATCACTAACTTTTTTATCGGCATATCGATCCCCCAAATGTGATAAGCAAATTACCAAGTCACATTTGTGTTTTACTTTCAACAGTTCGGCGTTCTCAGCTGCATTTCTCAAAGGATCTTGGTAAATGGTTTTGCCATACAATTGTTCTGGAACCAGTCCAGCTAACTCAATTCCAACTCCCAACACCCCGATTTTCAATCCCCCTTTTCTAAATACCTTGTAAGGCTGATTGATGCTTTCCATTGCCGTTCCCTCAAATCCATAATTGCACATCAAGACGGGCATTTTTCCGTGTATGGTCATTTTCTCTGCAAAATTTTCTATTCCTGCATCAAAATCATGGTTACCCATGATCACTGCGTCATAGCCCATCATGCGCATGGACTTCAACTCTGGCTCTCCTTTAAAAATGTTGAAATAAGGTGTGCCTTGAAATATATCACCTGCATCCAACAACAACACATGCTCTTCTTCTTGTCTGATTTTATTAATTAATGCGGCCCTTGCTGCAATACCACCCTGACCAGCATTGCGGGAACCATCCATCGGAAAAGGATCCAACCTGCTGTGCACATCATTGGTATGCAATATTGTCAACCTAGGTCCACCAAACACCTCATTTGCGCTCACCTTTCCTCCTATAAACAGCGCAGTTGCCGTAAGGCTTGTTTCGGTTATAAATTTTCTCCTGTTCATTTTGTTATCCTTTTTGGAAGTTCCACCACCAATGGCTTACCCTTTACTTGATGCATTTTGCAATAGTCTAAAATTGCATCCCGCTGTAAGTAATTGGTCCTGTTTTGCTCCATCTGCTTAAACCCATAAAACCCACCACCACCATCAACCGCATAGTCTGAGTTTGCCATCCAATATTGCTTGTTCTCGTCCAATGGCTTACCGTTAATAAAAATGTTGACTGCCTTTTTATCCTGAATATGATAAGTCAATCCCGAAACACCGCCACCACCGCCATCATCAGCCAAATGATCTAAATAAGATTTCACAACCACCCCTTTCACTTCCACCAACACAATAGCATTATCAAAAGGCATTACTTCAAACACATAACGTCTTGTAAGTTCTCCTGCAGCAATTCTGTTCACCCTGATTCCTCCATGATTCATGAAAGCAATATCTATTGGCTTGTTTGCATATTTACTAGCAGCCCACAAATAGGCATCCGCCAAGAAATTACCCAAATTGCTGTTGGGCAATTCTTTGAGCAACTCTTCCTTGTTCTGCACCAATACTTCATCCATGGTTTTGTCTACACTGTCTTTGTACACACGCAACATTGAAATATAATTGCTATCCCTTGGCGCATCTTTAGCAACTATATAATCCTTGTATCCAATCGTGGATAACGACTTTGGGGAATGACATGAAATGAAAACAAGTAAGAAAAGCGGGACAGCTAAAATAGGCTTCATAAAAAGTAGGTGTTTTGGAAGGTACGTTTTTTTTGGTCTCCTTTTCTTATTCAACTCACCCATTTTAAGGTTAACTTTGTACAAAGCATTAATTATATGGGATTTGATCTAACAGGGAAAATCGTAGCAAAATTTGATACCATCCAAAGAAGCGCAACATTCAAGACCAGAGAATTTGTAGTGGAAACCAACGAAGATATCAATGGCCGAACCATTACCAATTATGTAAAATTTCAAACAGTCCAAGACAGAACATCCATTATGGATCGTTTCAATGTTGGTGATGGCGTAAAAGTACATTTCAACATCAAAGGCTCGAAGTGGGAGAAAAACGGTCAAATCAACTACATCACCAACCTTGATGCTTGGAGAATAGAACAAATGAGCATGTCTAACAGTGGAAGTCAAATTGATACCCCACCTGCTTTTTCTCCGGACCCTGACAGTCAACATAGTATTGCAGACGACCTGCCTTTCTAACCAAACGTCTACATGCAGCGCGAAATTCTTTTGCAACTTTCACCTAAAGATGCAGCCAATACTGCCGCCATAACCGAACAGGTTGCAACGGCTTTGGGAATCTCTAAGGAAAAAGTGATTGGCTTTTATTTGCTCAAAAAGTCAATAGACGCAAGAAGAAAAGATATTTTAATCAACCTGAAAATAAAGGTGTTTATTGATGAGCCTTTTCAAGCATTGGAGCAGCAACATTTTTTATTTCCTGATGTTGGAAAGTCTGAAAAACGGGTTGTTGTTATTGGTGCTGGGCCAGCCGGACTATTCGCAGCACTTGAATTGATACAGCAAGGCATTAAACCGATTGTGTTAGAGAGAGGTAAAAATGTACGGGACCGAAGAAGGGATCTAGCCATTCTAAATAAAGAAGGCCTCCTGAATGAAAACAGCAATTATTGTTTTGGAGAAGGTGGAGCAGGCACGTACAGCGATGGTAAACTATATACACGAAGTACCAAAAGAGGTAATGTAGAGCGGGTTTTGCAGATGCTTGTCTTCTTTGGCGCAGACCCTGCCATTCTCTACACAGCACACCCTCATATTGGCACCAATAAATTACCAGGCATCATTCAAAATATGCGTCAGCAAATTATAGACGCTGGAGGAGAAGTCCATTTTAACATGCAGGTAACCGACCTCGAGTTGAAAGACAATCAAATTAAAAAAGTGGTTTGCGCCTCAGGAGAAAAATTTGATGGCGATCAGGTCATCTTGGCCACAGGCCATTCTGCAAAAGATATTTTTCATTTACTTGAATCAAAAAAGATCTTAATCGAACCCAAGCCTTTCGCCTTGGGTGTGCGTATAGAACACCCTCAAGCACTGATTGATTCAATACAATACCATTGCGCAATTTCAAAAGAACGGGATCCCTTTCTACCACCCGCTGCCTACCAATTGGTGGATCAGGTAAACAGCAGGGGCGTATTTTCTTTTTGCATGTGCCCGGGAGGAATAATTGCCACCGCTTCTACTGCACAAAAAGAGTTGGTAGTAAATGGATGGAGCCCATCCAAAAGAAACAATCCTTATGCCAACTCAGGCATGGTGGCACAAGTATCTATGGCTGACGCCATGAAACATACCAACCAAAAATTGGCCACCAATTTGCTGCTGCATGATTTTCAGGAATCCGTTGAACGTAAAGCCTATGAGGCGGGAGGTGGACTATTTGTTGCACCTGCGCAGAGGATGACCGACTTCATACAAAACAAAACATCCACCAGCTTACCCAACAATTCCTATTTAAGGGGGGTGCAATCGGTGAACATGAAAGAAGTTCTCCCCGATTTCATAACCAAGGCCCTCCAAGGTGCCTTCATTTCCTTTGGGAAAAAAATGAAGGGCTATTATACCGAAGAAGCCATTCTCATTGCGCCGGAAAGCAGAACATCCTCTCCCGTTCGCATACCCAGAGACGAAACAACGTTAAAGCATCCGCAGATTACCAACCTCTATCCATGTGGAGAAGGTGCAGGTTATGCTGGCGGAATCATCAGCGCAGCAATGGATGGACAAAAAGTGGCCAACCATTTATCATATTTCTAGGAGGCTGACAACTTTTCATCGTAATTTTCCATCTCTAACTACTGTTATGGAAACAATTCTTGAAATCAATGGCTTGAAAAAATATTTTTCAGGTCAGAAGGCAGTCGACGACATCAGTTTTTCAATAGACAAAGGCTCTGTATTTGGATTGCTTGGTCCGAATGGCGCAGGCAAAACCACGCTGCTTCGCATGATTACGGGCATCTTCTTTCCCGATGAAGGAAACATCACACTCCATGGCAAACCTTTTGAAACAATGCGCGACAATGCTTTCATAGGATACATGCCAGAAGAAAGGGGCTTGTACAAAAAAATGAAAATTGGCGAACAGGTACTTTACCTGGCACAACTAAAAGGCCTTTCCAAAAAAGAAGCTTTGGAAAAGATCAAATACTGGTTTGTGAAATTCGAAATGGAATCGTGGTGGAACAAGAAAGTGGAAGACCTGAGCAAGGGCATGAGTCAGAAATTACAATTTGTAACAACAGTAGTACATAGTCCAAGTTTAATCATATTGGATGAACCCTTCAGCGGATTGGATCCGGTAAATGCAAACATTATTAAAGATGAAATATTTCGTCTTGCTAAAGAAGGCGCTACCATCATTTTTAGTACGCATAGAATGGAGCAGGTTGAAGAGATATGTGACCATATTGTGTTGGTGAACAAGGGAAAAAAAATATTGGATGGCACGGTAGGTAAAATTAAACAAGACTTTAAAGAAAATCTTTTTGAAATCGGATTTGACCATCCCATTTTACCGGAACATACGGCCATCCATTTGTTTGAGGTGAAAGAAACACACAACAGTCACCTTCGCATCAAACTGAATGAAGGTTTTACAAATAACGATGTAATACAGTTTTTCATCAACAAAGGATTAAACATCCGCTCATTCAATGAAGTACTTCCATCCTTGAATGATATTTTCATCCGAGTGGTACAAGGAACACCAGGTGCCAGACAATTTCAAAACGATTTATAAACCCTCACCATGAACAAGGTTACACTCATCATAAAAAGAGAATACATCACAAGAGTCCGTAACAAAAGATTTTTGTTGATGACATTTCTTATGCCCCTCATCTTTGTTGCCTTTATTGCAGGGTCTGCCTATTTTGCTGCCACATCCAGAGATGAAATCAGTATAGCTGTAATTGACGGTCCCGCATTTCTGGAACAAAACATGAGAAGTGATAGTGGCAGTGTTTTGTTTGCCTTCCCTGAGGGAGTAGATTCCATCAATTACAAAGACAAAAAATTTGATGCCGTACTTTATCCCAGTTACGACAACGGTAAAATAAATGCAGAATTGTATTCCTCCTCACAAATTGGTTTTGAACCTTCACGTTATATTGAAAGACAACTCAACAAGTCCCTTGAAAATAATTTACTCCTTGAAAAAGGAATTAATAAAGCCACACTTGATTCTATTTCAGACGCATCAGAAGAGAATGTAATCATGAAAAACATGATTGCGGATGAAGAAGGCGAATCCAAAGAAGCAAATGCTGGACTAGCCTATGGTATTGGTTTTGGTAGCGGACTACTTATTTACATGACCATGTTCATTTTTGGGGCTATGGTAATGCGTGGTGTGGCAGAAGAAAAAACCAATAGAATAGCAGAGGTAATTGTCTCTTCCTGCAAGCCCTTTGAATTGATGTTGGGTAAAATTATTGGCATAGCAGGTGTAGGCTTAACCCAATTGTTGTTATGGATTGTGTTGATGATCGCCATCTCAAGCTCGCTTTCTCTTTTCATCCCTGCCGAAGCTTTACAAGAATTCCAAAATGCACAACAAGCAGGCACTTCAGTTAGTGCTGTTGCAAGCAGCAACCCCGCTGCCATGAAAATTTTAGAAGCCCAAAATACCATCACCGAAGGGGTAAACTGGGCCTTGATTCTTGGCTGTTTTGTTTTCTATTTCCTTGGAGGCTATTTGTTTTATGCTTCTCTTTTTGCTGCTATAGGAAGCGTTATCAATGAAGATCCACAAGAAGCCCAGCAATTGATGTTGCCTATTTCAATGCCAATTATTTTTTCATTTATCATCCTACAATCCGTTCTTGCAAATCCAGGAAGTCCGATGGCAATATGGACCAGCATTATTCCATTTACCTCACCCATCATCATGATGGGCAGAATCCCATTTGGCGTGCCAAACACGGTGCCTTATTGGCAACTTGCTGTATCCATGCTGAGTTTGGTGGGCGGATTTATTGCAACCACCTGGTTCGCGGGTAAAATTTACCGTACTGGTATTTTGATGTATGGGAAAAAAGTTACCTGGAAAGAAATGCTGAAATGGACTTTTAGAAAAAATTGATGGTTTCTTTATCAACGTTTAAACATTGGCATAAAATTTGATGTAATCTTGCCGTATGAAACTATTATATGGCTACCTGAAGCCCTACAAAGGGCAGATTGCACTTACCATGTTGCTTGCAACCATCAACACCGTTTTCTCTCTAATTGATCCCATCATTTTTGGTAGAATCATTAAGTTGTCGCAAGACATCAATACCAGACAAGAAAACGGCAATGCGTTTGACTGGAATGAGTTTTTTTCAGCAACCATGGTCTTGCTGTTGATGTCTATGGGAACCGCGATGGTAAGTAGGATTGCCAAGAACATGCAAGACTATTTCGCCAATGTAGTTATTCAAAAATTTGGTGCAAAGATTTTTACAGATGGCTTACAGCATGCCATGAAACTCCCCTACCAGGAGTTTGAAGACCAAAGAAGTGGGGAAACCTTAAGCATCCTTACCAAAGTAAGAACAGACACTGAAAAATTCATCAACTACTTTGTAAATGCACTTTTTGCGATTGTGGTTGGCGTTGTTTTTGTTTTTATCTACGCTTCAGTTTATATACACTGGACCGTTCCGGTTGCTTACGTTGTGGGCATTTCATTGTTGTCTTGGGGTACCAATGCCTTGAGCAAAAAAGTAAAAACCATACAAAAGAAGATAGTAAGCAAAACAACATCACTGGCGGGTACCACCACAGAAAGCTTACGCAACATTGAATTGGTAAAGAGTTTGGGACTAACAACACAAGAAGTAAATAGGCTCAACTCAGACACGTATAAAATACTCGGACTAGAACTAACCAAAGTAAAAAGAATCAGAAGCATTAGCTTTTTGCAAGGCACCCTTGTAAATACTTTACGTCAGGTTATTTTATTCTTGTTAATGTGGCTGGTTTTTAAAGATGATATGCAACCTCACGAATTGGTTACCATGCAGTTCTTCTCCTTCTTCATTTTTGGACCACTACAAGAAATAGGAAATATTATTCTGTCTTACAGAGAAGCAGAAGCATCCATTGGAAATTATCACCAATTGATGATCAAGCAACCTGAATCTACACCTGAAAATCCTGTCCATTTGGGCAGTATTGAAACCCTGGAATTCAAAGAGGTTGGATTCAAACACCTTACTGCAAAACAAAAAGCAATTGACGGTATCAGCTTTAGTGTAAACAGGGGTGAAACAATTGCATTTGTTGGTCCATCAGGTTCAGGAAAAACAACCTTGATGAAATTATTGGTTGGCCTATATCGTCCGCAAGAAGGAAAAGTATTATACAATGGGTTGGATGAGAATGAAATTGATTTTGAAGACCTGAGAAAACAAATAGGTTTTGTAACACAAGACACACAATTGTTTTCTGGAACAATCAAAGAAAACTTGCTCTTTGTAAACCCCAATGCTACTGAAGAAGAAATTCAATTGGCACTTGATAAATCATCTTGCCACAATTTGCTAGACAGAACTGATAATGGTATTCTTACTGTAATTGGAGAAGGTGGACTAAAACTTTCTGGCGGTGAAAAACAGCGTATTTCTATTGCACGTGCCTTGTTGAGAAATCCTAGAGTTTTGCTTTTTGATGAAGCCACTTCTGCATTGGATTCAATAACAGAAGAAGAGATCACAGAGACCATTCGCTCTATATCAGCAAGGAAAGAACAAATAACTTTATTGATTGCTCACCGGTTGTCTACCATCATGCATGCAGACACCATTTATGTTTTAGAACGTGGTGAAATTGTTGAGACAGGCTCTCACCAAGAACTGCTAGACGCCAAAGGGCTTTACTATGCCATGTGGCGCCAGCAGATCGGTGAAAGAAAAAAAACTGAATAGTTATTTAATAATCAATTTGAAATCCAATTCAATATCGGTATCTCCCTTATTGAGTAGATCGTTGGCAGCTTTGGTGCCCGGCTTGTGCTTAAGCACCACCCTTACTGTTCCTGTACCTGCATTTAAACCTGTAACCCAAGTGGTATTTAAACCCAATGGTAAATTGTTGGCATCTGTGTCATAATCTGATACAGATAAGAGGTTTGAAGAGCTGGGCACAAAATAGAACTGATGATCATTTGCTTCAGCTTTGATTTCCTTGGTGATATCATCAGCCGGACTAACACTTTCATTGAGCACGCTAACCTCACAGATATAGATTACATTTTTTACCAAAACAATACTATCAAATTTTACTGGGACGGCTCCGCCTTCTCCATCCAAATCTTTGAATTCAAATACAAGAGGAACTGCACCAGCCAAAAGGGGATTGGTGAGCTTTAACTTTACTGTGGTAATTAATTCACCTTCATTGGGATCTACCACTGGATCTTTTTTACAACTGTTCAATACAAGTACAAAAAACAAAAGCACTGCAGAAAATAAAATATTGTTTTTCATAATTCTCAGATTTAAAAGGCCATTTTTATTTTAAATGAAATATTTCTACCTCTATCTAAGGCAAAATACCTGAAAGCATTCATATAATCGCGATAGGCAACATTGAATAAATTAGTTACACTGAATACAACATCAATTTTTTTGTTCATTAACTCAAGTCCGGCAGCTGCTTCAAAATTTGTTAGTCCATATGCAGGCGGAGGCGCCATATAATCCGACTCCATCGATTCTTGACCATTCTGGTTAATCACTTTAATATTACCAGTTGCTGGCACTCGCTTTTGCGCTGTAACATATTGATAGGACAACTTAATGGATGGTTGCTTTATTTTTCTACCATCCACAAATACATAATTTAAATCTGCCTCATACCGATCTGATGGCATTTGTATTAACCATGTATTTTGTCTGCGATCAAATGCCCTTAATATTGAAGCTTTGACATGAGATTGCAAATGATTATTAAACTTATATCCAATATTAATATCAGATCCAGTTAACACTGCATCTGTTTGTGCAAAATCAAATGCAGGAAATGCTCCACGAATAGTAAGTAGCGGGGGGTAAGTGGGTTTCAAATAAATAAAATCACTGATGACTTTATTATAAACACCAAAATCGATTTCCCATTTACTATTGTTGTACAATAAATTTCCCAACAAGCTATAGGCGCGCTCTGGATTAATTGTTGGATCACCCCTTTCAATTCTTGCTGCACCATGGTGTAAACCATTGCTGAATAATTCATTCATTTGAGGCGCTCTCCAGGCTATTGCGGCAGTTATTGATGCCCTAAGATTTTCATTGAAAACATAAGCTACTACACCAGTACCAGAAAGTCCACTAAAATTCCTTTTACCATATGGATCGCCAGCTGCCAAAGCATTACCAATCAATGCATCATAAGGTGCTTTATCGTTATCCGTTATTGCAAATCGAGCCCTATAATCATATCTTAATCCGCCTTCAATTTGCCACTGCTTATACTTGTACTTTTCGGCTATCCAAAAGCCAAAATCTAGACCTTGGTAGTTTGGTATAAAATAGCGGTAGTTGATTGAATTTTGCTGATGCATAACGTTTAGTCCCATTGAACCTTTAAAACGCGTATCTCCAAAATGCTCCCATACTAAGTCAGCCATATTGGTCAATAAATTCAATTGCAATTGAGGCTGTTCAGTTTCTGATCTGGTGATATCAAATTCCTTTCTGATGTTTATTTGAGAGGAAAAAGTAAGACTGATTCTGCTCTTACCCAATTGCTCTGAAAATCCTTTTAGTTTAACCAAGTGGTGCTGCACATCTTGATAAGGACGATCGATTACATAACTAAAATCAGCATCTTTTATATATGAGGGTGGCTCTTGCAATCGAATCAAGTTTTCCAAATCAGTAAGATTACCAATATGTGCTCCAGAGAAAATGCCAATTCTTGTATTAAAGACACTGTAAAAAAGTTCAGCTCCTTTATTCTTTATACGCCATCCGGTTGCAGCAGACATATTAAATTCTTCAACCCCGGAATTCTTTAACCAATATTCAGCTGTCCTAGCATTGCCACCACGTTTAAAAGTCCCCTGTAACCGCCATGCAGTTTTCTCTGCTTTGTCGAAACTACTTTCCACCATAGCTGAAATTACTCCCTGACGGTTATTGCTAAATGCGGCTAAGTTCAATTCTCCATTCAACTCGCGATGGTATTGCAACAAGCGTGGTTCAACCAATATCACTCCTCCAATTGCATCTCCACCATAACGCACAGAAGATGCGCCTTTAATTACAGTAAGTCTGTTGGCTACATAAGGATCAATTTCAGGAGCGTGTTCGCTACCCCATTGTTGGCCTTCTTGTCTGATGCCGTTGTTGAGAATTAAAACACGACTGCTATGTAAACCCTGAATAACAGGTTTATAGATATTGTTTCCTGTTTGCAGAACCGTAACACCAGCAATTCTTTGTAAAGACTCTCCAAGGGTCAACCCCCTTGTTGCAGCCAACTCCTTTCCTTTCAATTCTCCTGTGATACCTTCAGCACGAATTGATGCAGTTCCCACTACAACAACTTCCTGTAATATATTTTCAGCATGGGGAAGAACAATATTCTTCTCCATGTCATCTTTGATGTGGAAATGATAATCGGTAGTCTGACAACCCGCATGGCTGATGCGTAAGGTATAGTCACCCGGACAAAGTCCATTTATTACATATTTACCCTGCTGATCAGTGATAACTGATTGCTTCAGTTCTACAATTGTTGCAGTAGCCTTTTCCAAAACCAATCGGGTATCCGCATCTTTAACTACCCCACGAATATTCAAAATACATTGAGCTGAGCTGTAATTGCTCAAAACTAGTAGCACCAATGATATTGTAAAAAACTTCAACCTCATCAATCTGGTAAAGAGTCAAAGCTAAGGAAAAAATTAAAATTTGCAACAATATTGCAAATAATTTAAAACCTTTCGATAATTCCTGCAATTCCTTGTCCCCCGCCTACACAAGCGGAGACCATACCGTAGCGTTTATTGAGGCGTTTTAAATCGCCCAACAACTGTACTGTAAGCTTTGCTCCAGTGCATCCCAACGGGTGACCTAATGCAATTGCTCCACCATTGATGTTTATTCTTGACTTATCTAAATTGAGTTCATTGATAACAGCAAGTGATTGTGCTGCGAAAGCTTCATTGAGTTCAATGAGATCTATATCGTCGATATTTAATCCTGCTAGTTTTAGCACTTTAGGAATAGCAACAACCGGACCAATACCCATGATTCTGGGATTAACGCCGGCTACTGCGCTGTGAACCAGTCTACCAATTGGCTGTAGACCAAGTTCTTTTACCATTTTCTCACTCATTACAATTACAAATGCAGCACCATCACTTGTCTGTGATGAATTTCCCGCAGTTACAGTTCCTTTCACGGCAAATGCAGGCTTGAGTTTTGCTAAGCCTTCCAAGCTGGTATCAGCACGAACTCCCTCGTCGGTATCCACTACATAACTTCTTTTCTGGCGCTTACCCTTTTCATCCAGATAAACTTCATTTACAGTGATGGGAACAATCCCATCTTTGAAATGTCCATTTTGAATGGCATGTAATGCCTTTTGATGTGAGACCAATGAAAATTCATCTTGGGCTTCTCGACTAACATTGAATTGTTTTGCTACGGCTTCAGCAGTCAACCCCATATTAATATAATAGTCGGGTTCATCAGAAGCAATATTAAAAGAAGGAACAGTTTTCCAACCTGCTGCCGGGACGAAACTCATACTCTCCGTACCACCTGCAATAATGCATTCTGCCATACCTGATCGGATCTTGGCAGTAGCCATTGCAATGGTTTCCAAACCTGAAGCACAATAGCGATTCACTGTAATTCCAGGTGCCTGTTCACCCAATGCACGTGCAGCAATAATTCGTCCAACTTGAAGACCTTGTTCTGCTTCAGGAACTGCATTACCCACAATCACATCGTCAATTCTTGTTTTATCAAGCTCAGGAACTTTTTTCATCAACTCCTGAATTACTTCAATGGCTAGATCATCTGGACGGGTAAATCTAAAACCACCTTTCTTTGCCTTTCCTACTGCTGTTCTAAGACCGGCAACAATATATGCTTCCTGCATGGTGATGAATTTTGTGTATGCCCAAATTTAAGGAAAAAGGCTGTCCTTAAAAAGTAAAGCGGTCAATTGACCGCTTTATGTCTAAATCAAACTAAAATCCATGAGCTCATCATCTAAAAAGATGGAGATTGATAAAAATTAATTTTTTTGAGGCAACCAAAACCAAATAAATGATATCTTAATTGAATTATACCAACATTATGGAAAAATTAAATTTAGCTCCCTCAGGTTTCAAAGCCCTATTATTGGCACTTGCCTTGCCCCTTGTTATTGTTTTCTTGCTCGTGAACTCCAATGGTAATTTATCAGGATTGTATGTTGTGCTGCTGATTCTGGTTGGTATACTCGATTTATTTATTCTCAATGGAATTACTGTTGTTCAGCCTAACTATGCAACTGTTCTAACCTTTTTTGGTAAATACGTTGGTACCATCAAGCAAAACGGACTCTTATTTGTAAATCCCCTTTATAAAAAGACGAAAGTCACTTTGAGAACCCAAAGTACAGAGTCGAGCAGACTAAAGGTGAACGATAAACTCGGAAACCCCATTGAGATTGCATTGGTAATTCTTTGGCAAATCAGCGATACGTACAAAGCCACCTTTGAGGTAGACAATTTCAAAGAATATGTAAAAAACCAAAGTGAGGCTGCTGTCCGCCACCTTGCAACAAGTTATGCATACGACAATATTGAAAGTGATCATCCCCAGATTACACTCAGCGGAAGCAGTGATCAAGTAACACAACTGATGGAAGATGAATTGAACAATCGTTTGGTCAATGCAGGCATTACGATAATTGAAGCAAGGATCTCTCATCTTGCTTATGCACCAGAAATTGCAGGCGCCATGCTTCAACGTCAACAGGCTACTGCCATTGTTGCTGCAAGAGCAAAAATTGTGGAAGGAGCAGTCGGCATGGTAGAAATGGCACTTGATAAATTATCAGAAAGAAACATCGTTAAACTGGATGATGAAAAGAAAGCCGCTATGGTAAGCAACCTTATGGTAGTGCTTTGCGGTGAGAAATCTGTTTCACCAATTCTGAACACAGGTTCAATGTAACATCGACTAAGACTATTACCTTTGCGTTATGTACAGCTTACTGAGGAATTTATTGTTCAAGATGGAAGCCGAGCAGGCACATTATTTTTCAATGAATCTGCTAAGGGCAGCCTGTAGTATCGGACCAGTAAGAAAGATCATCAGTAAATGTTTTACACCAAGTCAGCCTGAATTAATCAGAACTGTATTTGGTCTCCCTTTCAGAAATCCTGTTGGATTGGGAGCAGGTTTTGATAAAAACGCATCCTACTTAAGAGAATTAGAAACATTGGGATTCGGGTTTGTAGAAATTGGCACTGTTACTCCATTGCCACAAGCAGGCAATGAAAAACCCCGCTCATTCAGGTTGCCAGCCGATAAGGCACTTATCAACAGAATGGGGTTTAATAATGATGGGGTGAAGGTGATTAGGGAGAGGTTGGAGGAGTGGAAGGCAAATACCACCCCTCATCCACCTTCGGCGGACAAGCTCTACCGCAAGGCGGGTTTCGTAGCCCCTCCTGATTCAGGAGGGGAGTTGGGGAGAAGCCTGCCTGCCGGTAGGCAGGGGAACAGGGGAAATGCGAGGATGATTATTGGAGGGAATATTGGAAAAAATAAAAATACGCCGAATGAAGAGGCTTGGAAGGATTATGAAATCTGTTTCAACGAACTTTTTGATGTCGTGGATTATTTTGTGGTAAATGTTTCATCACCCAATACGCCTGGTTTACGTGCACTCCAAGACAAAGATGCACTCCTTAAAATTTTGGGCAACTTGAATCAAAACAACCGATCAAGACCTGAACGCAAACCGCTATTACTCAAGATCGCCCCAGACCTTACCCCTGAACAATTAAAGGATATTGCAGAAATAGCTGATGAAATAAATTTAGATGGAATTGTGAGTAGCAATACCACTATTTCAAGGGAAAGACTTTCTAGTGCTTCTAAAGTTCAGGCAGAAAAAATAGGAATGGGTGGATTGAGCGGTAAGCCTTTAAAAGAAGCCTCCGATGAAGTACTGCAAGAATTGGTAAGGCTAACCAAAGGAAAACTGCCCATCATTGCAAGCGGAGGAATATTTAAAGGTGAAGATGCAAAAGACAAACTGAACCTAGGGGCAACGATGGTTCAAGTATGGACTGGATTCATTTATGAAGGTCCAACTATTGTAAATAAAATTTGTAAAAAAATAAATTTGTAAAATGACCAGCCTACTCACTGTAGATTCACTTATCAGCCTCATTACACTGGTTATATTAGAAATCGTTTTGGGGATTGACAATGTAATTTTTGTCTCCATTCTAATGGGGCGATTAAAAGAAGAAAAAAAATTACTTTCCAGGCGCATTTGGATGATCCTAGGAATAACGATTAGAATTCTTCTTCTGTTGGCGCTCGGTTGGTTGGTTACAAATGGTAACAAAGAATTATTTGGACTTGATGTGAGAGGTCATCACTATGGCTTCAACCTTAGAAATGTAATTATGTTTTTGGGTGGATTATTTTTGTTGTATAAAACCGTGAAAGAAATTCATGCTAAATTCGAAGGTGAAGAGGAATTCAATGGCAGTGAAAAAAAATCAGCAGCACCTTTTGCTGCAATAATGTCTCAAATCATTTTAGTAGATATGATTTTTTCATTCGATAGCATCATTACGGCCGTGGGTATGGCAAGACATGTTGAAATAATGATCATTGCTGTTGTTATTGCCATGGTTGTGATGTTTTTCTTTTCTGAAAAAATATCTTACTTTATTCATAAACATCCTACACTAAAGATGTTGGCTTTGGCTTTTTTACTGATGGTTGGATTTAGTTTATTTTTTGAAGGACTCCAGCCTATTCATGGCAGTCATATCGACAAGGGATATCTCTATTTTGCAATGGCCTTCTCTTTCGGCGTTGAAGTACTGAATCTGAGATTGAAAAAGAAAACAAAAATAATCACTTTACATGAACCTATGTTAAACAAGGAGATTGATGATTAACGCATCATCACTGCACCCACTATTCCTGCAGTTTCTGTCCTGAGCCTGCTCTCCCCCAACCCCACAGGCTGGAATCCATGGGCAATAGATAAGGCGAGCTCCTCCGAAGTAAAATCACCTTCTGGACCAACCAACAAAATTGCGTCGTTGGCAACCGAACACAATTGCTTTTTTTCACCCTCCATGCAATGTGCAATAAACCGTTGGGTTGGCAAATCTTGCTTGAAAAGCTCTTCCATTTTTATTGGTTCCTGCAAAATAGGAAAATGAAATTGTTGCGATTGCAAACATGCACTAGTGATGATTTGCTCAAATCTATCTTTTCTGAAATGTTGTCTTTCCGTTCTTTCGCAAAGCAAAGGATAGATTTCCGTAATACCTATTTCAGTCACTTTCTCTAACATCCATTCAAACCTTGCTGTATTCTTCAAGAGCGAAATACCCAATATCATTTTTTTTGCTGGAGATGGATGATCTATAAGTTCATGCAACTGAACAGAAAACTGTTTTTTATTAGCCGTAGTTATTGTGGCCGTTGCCGCACATCCTTTCCCATTTGTCAACATCAATTGTTCACCCGGATTCATACGCAAAACCGAAAAGGCATGCTTTCTGATGTCTTCACCTAATGCTACAATTCCAGATGAAGATTTCAAATCTGGAAACAAAAACAAAGGGATTGCATTCATGGAAAAAAATTGTTACTAAAACGGAGTGTCCTCCATATCTCCACCTGGCACATCGTTCATCCTGCTGCCTTTTTGAATGAATAATTTGGCCCCCTCATTTTCTGCAACCGGCCTCCAACTTCCGCCCTGAGGCATGGTATTACCAAAGCCACCGATTTCTTCTTGTTCTTCGAATTTCTGTATGTATAGCTTCGCCTTGAGTTTGATGTTTTCCAAAGTACCATTTCTGTGTTTTGCAATTTTTACATACACATCACCTTTGGTATCTTCACCTTGTTCGTTGGTGGTAATATCATAATAGTCTGGACGGTAAAGGAACATCACCATATCTGCATCTTGTTCAATAGCACCAGATTCACGCAAATCGGATAGCTGAGGAACTTTATTGCTCTCCTTTCTCTTTTCAACTTCACGACTCAACTGGCTTAGTGCAATAACAGGCACTTGCAACTCCTTTGCCAACTGTTTCAGGTTTCTAGAAATGGTACTGATTTCCTGTTCCCTATTTGAATTTCTGTTATCAGAAGACCCACTCATTAACTGTAGATAGTCGATTATGATTAGACCCACATTGTGTAAACTTTTTAATCTTCTACACTTGGCACGCAACTCAAAAATATTTAGCGCAGCTGAATCATCTACAAAAATTTTAGCATTCGTTAATGGCTCAATTCCTTTTTTGTAAAGCTGCTTCATTTCATGGTCTTCCATTTTTCCTCTAGAAATTTTTTCTAGCCGAATTTCACTTTCTGCAGATAGGATACGCTGAACAAGTTGACCAGTACTCATCTCCAAACTAAAAAAAGCAACTGCCGTGGGCTTTGTTGGATGCATAGCCGCATTACGTGCGAGGTTCAATGCAAATGCTGTTTTACCCACAGAAGGACGCGCTGCCAGGATAATCAGATCTGATTTCTGCCAACCATTGGTGGTTCTATCCAAAGTTGGAAATCCAGAAGGAACACCAGTGATGTCTTCGTTTTTGGCACGCATTTCATCAATTTTATTCAAAGCATCCATCACCCCTTTACCCAGTGTGTCGAATTCTTTTTTCAATTGATCATTGGCAATAGAAAATAATTTTTGTTCCGCTGCATCTAAAAGATCAAATACATCAGTGGTGTCGTCATAAGCATCAGTAATGATTTCACTGCTGATACGAATCAATTCTCTTTGTATGAATTTTTCCTGAACAATACGTGCGTGTGCTTCAATATTGGCAGCAGATACCACTGCATTTGTAAGTTTGGAAATGAAATAAGGTCCGCCAACCACATCCAACATCTCCATGGATTTTAATTCCTCAACTACTGTTAAAAGATCGATGGGCTTACTCTCCAAGTTTAGTCTAACAACTGCCCTAAATACATGTTGATGAGCCTCTACATAAAAACATTCTGGTTTCAGAATATTACCAACGATATCAAAAGCACCTCGCTCCAACATAACAGCACCCAACACAGCCTCTTCCAGTTCCCTGGATTGCGGAGGTATTTTTCCGTAGGCCAACGTGCTAAATTCAGTGGTCGTTTTTTTCCTGTTCCTTCTATCCCGGTTCAAATTCGTATCCATATAGCGAATATAAAGAGGATGGCCGAAGGATAAACAGTTTTAAAAGAACATTAATAAGAACAGGTTATTGACAAGGCTATCCACAGAAAATCATGGGTTATTGACACCAAGTTGTGGTTAACCCACATTTTTGAGCGAAGGCGAATTCCTATATTTGCAACATGACAATTTCGTACAAATGGTTGATGGATTATTTTCAATCCCCAGTCCCGCACAACAAACTGAGTCTAATTTTAAATTCAATTGGACTTGAAGTAGAGAGTTATGAGGAGTACCAAGAAATCAAAGGTGGCCTTTTGGGTTTGGTTACAGGTGAAGTGCTCTCTGTTGAAAAACATCCGAATGCGGATAGGCTATCCGTTACCACAGTTAAAATTGGTGAGGGAGAACCCTTACAAATTGTTTGTGGCGCGCCTAATGTGGCAGCAGGACAAAAAGTAATTGTAGCGCCAGTAGGATGCACCATCTACCCAACTGTAGGCGACCCCATTACCATGAAGGCTGCGAAAATAAGGAGTGTGGAGAGCATGGGAATGATTTGTGCTGAAGACGAAATTGGACTGGGAAATGACCACAACGGAATAAAAATATTAGAAGCAGGTACACCAGTGGGAATTGCTGTAGCTGATTTGTTTGGGGCTTATAGCGACCATGTTATTTCTATAGGGCTTACGCCCAACAGGAGCGATGCCATGAGCCATTTGGGCGTGGCAAGAGATGTTTGTAATTGGCTAAACCACCATGAGGGAACAGCACTTAAGCCAATCATCAAGCTCAACAACGAGATTAACAAAGTAGACAAACCATGTGCCATTGAAGTAATTATTGAAAATACAGCAGATTGTCAGCGTTATGCAGGTGCACATATCCATGATGTGGAAGTAAAGGACGCACCAAAGTGGATACAACAACGTCTGAAGGCAATTGGACAAAGACCAATTAACAATATTGTAGACATCACAAATTACATACTACACGATACTGGACAGCCTTTACATGCTTTTGATGCAGATAAAATTAAAGGTGGTGTTGTGAGAATTAAAAACCTAGAAGAAGGCACCAAATTTGTTTCACTGGATGAGAAGGAAAGAAAGCTAAGTGCAGGTGATTTAATGATTTGTGACACAGAAAGTAGTGCCATGTGTATGGGCGGAATTTTTGGCGGAGTTAATAGTGGTGTAAGTATAGATACCAAAAATATTTTCCTTGAAAGTGCCTGGTTTCATCCAGTTGCAATAAGAAAAAGCTCTTTTAAACACCAGCTCAGAACCGATGCTGCCATGCATTTTGAAAAGAGTGTGGATATTGGTCAAACAGTGGACGTACTAAAAAAAGCAGCACTATTGATTTGTGAATTTGGTGGTGGAAAAATCAATACAGACCTCATTGATGTGTATCCCAACCCTATCACACAACCAACTGTTACACTCACCTATAGTTATTTGAATAAGATGAGTGGTAAGGTGTATGAAAAAGAGCAGGCAAAGAATATTCTTTTGGGTATGCAATTCATTATCCTGGAAGAAACAAATGAATCAATAGTGGTTCAGGTACCTACCTACAAAACAGATATTCGTATTCCGGCAGATTTAGTGGAAGAGATCATGAGAATAGATGGATTTGATAATATTGTAATACCCAGCAGCATTAATATTACACCTGCAGTTTCCAGTGGAAATCGTGATTATGCACTAAGGGAAAAACTGTCTGGGGTATTGTGTGGAATGGGGTTCAATGAAATGTTGAATAATTCCATAACGCACAGCGCAAATTACAGTGAAGATGAAATGAAGGTGGCGGTTAAAATGCTCAATAACTTGAGTTCCGAATTAGACATGTTAAGGTTGACGATGATGGAAACCGGTTTACAAACCATTGCGAGAAACCTCAACCACCGCAACGACAACCTATTGGTATTTGAGTTTGGCAAAACCTATTCAAAACAGCATGGAAAGTATATAGAAGATGATCATCTTGCTTTGTTCACAGCAGGAAAAGCAAATGAAACCTCCTGGAACAAACAAGAGGAAAATGCAGATCTATTTTATCTAAAAGGAGTTATATATACTTTACAAATCCATTCTGCAATTCCACAAATCAATTACAAAGTAGAAGAACGAAGCCGATTTGAATATTGCATCAATGGTTATGCATCGGATACATTAATTGTATCCATTGGTAAACCCACTTCGGAGATGTTAGACAAGTGTGATATAAGAGTGCCTGTTTGGTTTGCAGATATTCATTGGCAAAATTGGATGCAGTCTGGAAATACAAAAGGAATTCGGTACCGTGAAATTTCCAAATTTCCATTGGTGCAGCGCGACCTCTCCTTTGTAGCAAATAATGATGTAACTTTCGAAGACATTGATCGGTTGTTGGAATCCCTTTCTATAAAACAATTAAAAAGTTACCGACTTTTTGATATTTTTAAGAGTGAAAAGCTGGGTAAAAACAAACAATCCATGGCCATGAATTTCACCTTCCTCGATGAAACAAAGACCATGAAAGACGATGAAGTAGATAAGATCATGGGTAAGATAACAAGAGGTATCGAAGAAAATTTAAAAGCCGAGATAAGAAAATAACATGAACTCCGGCCAAGAACAATTGAAAAGAATAGAAGACAAGTTGGTGAAGCTGCTTGCCCAGCACCAGCATGCCCTACGCGAGAACCTAAAACTTCGTAAAGAGCAAGAAAAATTTGCAGCTGACAAGCAAACATTAAAAACGAGAATCAATGAATTGGAGTTGAAAGTCGGCCTACTGAAATCAACAGACTCAGAAGGAGCAACTGCATCCAGGGCAGCACTAGAGAAGAAAATAAATACTTACGTAAAGGAAATAGACAAATGCATTGCCATTTTGGGAAACCAGGCTTAAATGCGTTTAACGGTTTTTACTTTTACAACATCATCCCCTTGTGAGCATTCTACCGTGTATACTCCATAGGGTAGTTCATCTAACCCTTCCCAATAAAAGGTGCTCTTGTCGTATCCGATCTTTTTTTCAGTTTTACGACAAATTTTGCCATCTTCACTTTTGAGGACAAGCTGCAAAAGACCTTGGGTAGTTTCCTCTAACTCCAACGTGAGCTTATCGATGAAACTGAAAGTTTTGGTTTTGGCAAGCATGGGTTTTTTTTGTGTGTTTGGATTGGATATATTAAAAATAGTGAATAATTTGTTAGTAAATTTTGAAAACCACAAAAAATGTCAACTACAATAGCCATAAACTTAATTTTAGGTGATCGCACGTACAGAATCAAGATAGAAAATACGGACGAAGAAAAAGCGAGAGAGAAAGCAAGAAGACTGAACGAACAGCTTATTGAGTTCAAGAAACAATATGCAGGCAAAGACATGCAGGATTACTTGGCGATGGTTTTACTTTCTTATGTTTTGGAGCAAAAAACCCTAGAAACCGACAATAAAAATGAGGAAATTGGCCTTGTTTTTGAGAGAATAGAGGCCCTTCTAGACAAATCCCTCTCATCGGAGTAGTCCAAATTTAGCGTCATTTTGGCGTTTTTTTCTTTAACTTCGTAACATTGCCCACATGAAAAAAATTTCGAAGGGATTGAAATGAAAAAGAAAAAAACATTAACACATGGAATCGCAACTAATTATACCCATAATCACAGGTATTCTAGCCACTTTGGTTGGACTCGGACTGGGTAAACTCATCTTTGCAAAAAACACAGCATCAAAGGTAGAAGAGGCCAAAAGACAAGCCGAACAAATTCTTAACGACGCTCAACTTAAAGCAGAAAGTCTAAAAAGGGAGAAACTCCTTGAGGCAAAAGAAAATTTCGTTCAGCTCAAGTCTGATCACGAGAAAGACGTTTTTGAAAGAAACAGAAAAATTGTTGATTCTGAGAACAGGACCAAACAAAAAGAGCAGCAAATTACCCAAAAGACAGAAACGCTCGAAAAACAGGTAAAAGAAAACGAATCAATCAAAGAAAACCTCAACAGGCAGATTGAGATCAACACCCAGAAAAGAAGTGAATTAGAAAAGCACCAGGAAGAGCACATTAGAAAACTAGAAAAAATTGCTGGTCTAAGTGCTGAAGATGCAAAGGCACAGTTGATTGAGGGCCTAAAACAAGAGGCCTATACCAAGGCACTCTCCTTGCAACAAGAAATTATTGAAGATGCCCGCCAAAAAGCCAATAAAGAGGCTAGAAAAATAATCATTCAAAGCATACAACGAACGGCAGCTGAACAAACAATTGAGAATACGGTAACTGTTTTCCAATTGGAAAGCGATGAAATTAAGGGCCAAATTATCGGAAGAGAAGGAAGAAATATCCGCGCTATAGAAGCTGCTACAGGTGTAGATTTGGTAGTAGACGACACCCCAGAAGCGATTGTTCTTTCCTCATTCGATCCATTGAGAAGGGAGATTGCCCGATTGGCACTTCAAAGACTGGTGAGTGATGGAAGAATCCACCCTGCAAGAATTGAAGAGGTGGTAGAAAAAACAAGGAAACAATTGGAAGAACAAGTGATGGAAATTGGCGAAAGAACCATCATTGAACTCGGCATACATGGCCTTCACAAAGAATTAGTAAGGGTTGTTGGTAAAATGAGGTTCAGGTCGTCTTACGGACAAAACCTATTGATGCACAGTAGAGAAGTAGCCAATCTTTGTGGCATCATGGCTGCTGAACTTGGAATGAATCCAAAACTGGCCAAAAGAGCGGGTCTCTTGCACGATATTGGAAAGGTACCAGATGAAGAAACTGAATTGAGCCACGCACTGTTGGGCGGTAAACTCGCTGAAAAATATGGCGAGAATCCGGCTGTAGTAAACGCCATTGCAGCTCACCACGACGAAACAGAAATGCTATTTGTAATTTCCCCTATTATCCAGGCTTGTGATGCCATCAGTGGTGCTAGACCGGGTGCAAGAAGGGAAATCATGCAACAATACATCCAAAGGATCAAAGACTTGGAAAACCTAGCACTTACCTACAACGGTGTAGAAAAAGCCTATGCAATTCAAGCTGGTAGAGAACTGAGGGTAATTGTTGAGGCCGACAAAATGTCAGACAGTGAAAGCGAAAAACTCAGTTTTGAAATGGCCCTAAAAATTCAAACTGAAATGACCTATCCTGGTCAAATTAAAGTAACGGTAATCAGAGAAAAAAGGACTGTAAACATAGCCAGATAAACCATTAACAATTGGGTAAAAAGAATAAAAACAGGGTTTGCGGGAGGAATAAAATCTAAAAGATTTTGCCACAAACACAAATTTGATTACTTTTGCTCCCCTAATTTAAAGTTATGAACCAAGCAATCGTATTTGTACATGAGCAGTTGACACAAGTAAAAGATTTCCCAAAGTTCAAGGCTGGTGACAATGTAACTGTCAATTATAAGATCATCGAAGGAAGCAAGGAAAGAATCCAGAGCTTCAAGGGTGATGTGATTAAGCGCCAGGGCCAAGGTGGCACAGCTACATTTACTGTTAGAAAAATTTCTGACGGTGTAGGTGTAGAGAGAACCTTCCCTTTTGCTTCGCCAAACGTTGATTCAATCGTTTTGAACAAAGCTGGTAAAGTGAGAAAAGCAAAATTATTCTACCTCAGATCCAGAAGTGGAAAGAGTGCGAGGATCAAGGAAAAAAGAATGTAGTCAAAATTCATTTGATACCAAAAATCCCGCAAAAGCGGGATTTTTTTATGCCCCTCCGGAATGGGAAAAAATCAGTAAATTTGTGATGTATCAAAATTTATTTTATGTTATCCAATAACGTGTTTTTGCTTGCAATGCCAGGTGGTTCTGAGTGGATCTTCATCATAATTGCAATACTTATTATGTTTGGTGGACGCAAGATTCCTGAATTCATGCGTGGAATTGGTAAGGGTATTCGCGAATTTAATGATGCCAAGTCTAATGTAAAAAAAGAGATTGAAGAGGGCATTAGTGAAAAAGACAAGGCAAAAGAAGCTTGATTTTCTCTATCTGATTCAATTTGTATACCCACCGTTCAATACCGGAACTCCGAAAAAAATACTTGTGCGGTGAGCTCACCTGCACTGAGGTTGTAAATACATATTTACAAAACATAGAACTACAAAAACACCTCAATGCTTTCGTAGAAGTATTTGCTTCCGAAGCAAAGGAGAGGGCTTTAGCGCTTGACAAAAAACTAAAAGACCCTTCCTCTTGGGGTAAATGCTTTGGTGTAGTTGTAGGCATCAAAGATGTACTCTGTTACAAAGACCATCATGTAGATGCGTCTTCAAAAATCTTACAACAATACAAAGCCATTTACACGGCCACCGCCCTCCAGCGTTTGATAGATGAAGATGCAATTGTAATTGGCAACCTTAATTGTGATGAGTTTGCAATGGGTTCCTCAAATGAAAATTCAATACATGGAAATGTATTGAATGCAATAGACAATGAGCGGGTGCCTGGTGGGTCTTCGGGTGGATCTGCTGTTGCTGTACAAGCCAATATGTGCATGATTAGCTTAGGTTCGGATACGGGTGGATCTGTAAGACAACCTGCTGATTTTTGTGGCATCGTGGGACTAAAACCGGGCTATGGCAGGATTTCTAGATACGGGCTCATTGCTTATGCCTCTTCATTTGACCAAATTGGTATTTTTTCCAAGCACATAGCAGATGCAGCACTGATACTAGAGACAATTGCGGGTGCGGATGAATTTGATAGTACTTGTTCAGAGGAAGAGGTACCTCGCTTTAGCCAAATACAGAAAGTGGACAAGAAATATAAAATTGCCTATTTCCCCCAAGCACTTGAACATCCCTCTCTCGATGTAGAAATAAAAAATGCAATAGCGCAAAAGATAACTGCTTTAAAAAATACGGGACACGAAGTAGTTCCCGTCGATTTTAACTACCTAGACTACGTTGTTCCCACCTATTATGTTTTAACAACTGCTGAAGCCTCGTCCAATCTATCAAGATATGATGGCATTAAATTTGGCTATAGATCGGATAAAGATAGTGAGGACCTCAATGACCTCTATGTAAATTCTAGGTCAGGTGGATTTGGCAAAGAAGTAAAAAAAAGAATCATGCTGGGTACGTTTGTACTTAGCACAGGATATTACGAGGCCTACTTCACAAAAGCCCAACAAATTAGGCAATTGATTTCGGAGCATACAAAAGAGATCTTTTCTGAGTACGACTTTATCATCATGCCCACAACGCCATCAACTGCTTTTAAATTTGGAGAAAAAAGCAATGACGCAGTGGAAATGTTTTTAGGTGACCTATATACCGTTTATGCCAACCTTGTTGGAGTAGCAGGCATATCAATTCCTTTATTCAAACACAGCAATGGAATGCCATTTGGAATGCAAATAATGTGTGATCGATTTAAAGAAGATACACTATTGTCTTTCTCAACAACCTGTTTAGAAATGCAGGGAAAAGTGGATGCAACAATTTAGAAATCGTCATCGTCGTCAAATCCTCCACCAGAGCCGCCTTCATCAAAGTAAAGGTCTTTGAACTCATCGTCTACGGACAAGTCATCATCATCTTTCTTCCCACCCGCTTTCTTGGATTTGGATTTAGGCACATCAAATTCTTCGAAGTCAGGATCCCAATTGTCATCCTCCTCTTCAGATTTCTCCCAGTCATCCGCTACTTCTTCGCCATCATCCTCATCCTCATCATTAGATGACTTGTTGGATTTTTTTGCGGGCAACTCATCGTCTAGGTCGTCATCTTCTTCATCGTCTTTTTTCTTAGACTTTGCAGAAGATTTCACCGGTTTAGATGAGGCTTCGTTTTCTTCAGGCTTTGTGATCGCCTTTTTTTCATTTGCCGACTTTGCCATATAAAAAGGAAATTTTTCTATGTAAAATTTCTGAGAGTTTTTTACATCACCAAATATTTGAAACTATTTTTTTTTGGTGACGCTATTTAGGCCTTAATAATTTGCTCTCTTTCAGGACCATTTGAAATATAACTTACATCTACCCCGAGGTATTTGTTAATAAATGATATATATTCTTTCATGGGCTGCGGAAGCTCATCTTTCGTTTTCATTCTGGTTATATCTGTTTTCCACCCTTCAAAACTTTTGTATTGAGGATCAATGTCAACTTTATTCATTTGATAAGGTACCGTGCGTTGTTCTTTACCATCCACTTTATAGCTGGTGCAAACAGAGAGCTCATCAAAAGCGTCCAAGACATCTGCTTTTGTCATAACCACCTGTGTTACCCCGTTAATCATACAAGCGAAATCCAATGCCACCAAATCAATCCATCCGCACCTTCTAGGCCTTCCTGTAGTAGCACCAAACTCATTGCCTATTTTTCTCAATCGTTCGCCTGTTTCATCGTGTAGCTCCGTTGGAAATGGTCCGCTTCCCACACGCGTACAATAAGCCTTGGTTACTCCAATCACTTCCCTGATTTTTTGAGGAGCAATACCCAACCCAGTGCAAACACCAGCGGAGATGGTATTGGAAGAAGTTACAAATGGAAATGTACCGAAATCTACATCCAACATGCTGCCTTGTGCACCTTCAGCCAGTATTTTTTTACCTTCTCGTATTTTTTCGTTGATAAAATATTCACCATTTACAATTTTGAGTGATTTTAAAAACTCAATGGCCTCGAAAAACTCCTCTTCCCACTCAGAAATGTCGTCGTTGAATCCAAATGAATCCAGCATACGCTGGTGCTTCATACGGAGTTTAATGTACTGGGTAGTAAAATTTTTGTCTAGGAGGTCTCCTACACGTAAACCGTTTCTACCGGTTTTGTCCATGTAAGCCGGTCCAATTCCTTTGAGCGTTGATCCAATTTTTTCATTGCCTTTTGAAATTTCAGAGGCTTTGTCGAGTGCCCTATGTGTTGGCAAGATCAGTTGGGTTCTTTCAGAAACGTAAAGGTTCTTTTTCCCGTCGATTCCAAAAGCAGTTACTTTATCATATTCCTTCTTCAAGGTAACTGCATCTAAAACAACTCCACTACCAATCAAATTCAGTTTATTTTCGTGAAAAATTCCAGATGGAATTTGGTGCAGCACCACTTTTTGTCCATTGATATACAGTGTATGCCCCGCATTGGGTCCACCTTGAAATCGAGCAATGATATCATAACGTGGTGCGAAATAATCTACAATCTTTCCTTTCCCTTCATCACCCCATTGCAAACCAAGTAGTACATCAACCATAAAAACAGTTATTGAGTAAGTCGCAAATTTAGATGAATGCAACTATAAGCAGAAAAATAAATATCCGGTTTAAGATTCCGGATTATAACGCTGTACAGTTTGAATGCCTTGCAATGCCCTTAACTTGTTCAAAAGAAGGTCTAGCTCATCTTTGTCGTGCACGAACAAACGGATATTCCCTTCAAATATTCCTTCCTTGGCTTCTACGGTAATAGCATTGATATTGATTTTTAAGTCGCCAGATATTAAGTTGGTAATTTTGTGAATTACGCCCACATCATCCAACCCTGTAATTTTCAATCCTGTAAGGAAGGAAATCTCTTTGTTTTTAACCCATTTTGTTTTTACCACACGGTGTCCGTGGCTGGATAGTAGCCTGGTGGCATTTGGACAGTTGGTGCGGTGAATGATCAGCCCTTTACCGGTAGTAACAAATCCAAAAACATCATCCCCTGGAATTGGTTTGCAACAATTACCGAGTGAATACATGATTTTATCACTTTGTTCACCAAAAATGATCAACTCTGCATCTTTCTTATCGTCTACCCTGGTGTTTTCCGGACCAGCCTTTTCAGGTTCCGTTTTTTTTATTTTAATAAACTCAATCCGGTCCCCTTTCAATTCAAACTCCTGTAGTTCTTTTAAATCGATTTGTTTAATGGCAATACGATAGAAAAGATCCATCGAGGATGGCATTTTGTAATAGGCTACGAGTTCATCAATATTGTGTTGAGAAAAGGCTGCACCGTAGGCACTTAATTTCTTTTCTGCAACATATTTTCCATCTTCAGCAATTTTTCTTTTCTCTTCTTTTAACGCATCCTTGATTCTGCTTTTTGCTTTGGCGGTAACAACTGAAGAAAGCCAATCCTCAGTTGGTTTTTGTTTGTTAGATGTAATTATTTCTATTTGATCGCCACTTTTCAATTTATATCCAATGGGTACCAATTTGTGGTTGACTTTTGCACCAATGCATTTGGAACCAATAGCGGAGTGAATGCCAAATGCGAAATCAAGGGCAGTAGAACCCACTGGCAACATTTTTACATCTCCCTTTGGTGTGTACACATAAATTTCTTCAGCGAGAAAAGACGTTTTAAAATCTTGAAGAAAATCAATCGAACTGATGTCTTCACCTCCCAATGTTTCTCTAATTTGAGAAAACCATTTATCAAATCGGTCTTCTTCTGCACCCCCTTCTTTGTATTTCCAGTGGGCGGCCAATCCCTTCTCTGCAATTTCGTTCATTCGTTTAGAACGTATTTGCACTTCCACCCATTTGCCCTGCGGACCCATCACGGTTGTATGCAAAGCCTCGTAACCGTTGGCTTTGGGATTGCTAAGCCAATCTCGCATTCGCTCTGGTGCAGGATTGTACATGTCTGAAACAATAGAATAAATTTTCCAACAAGCTTCTTTTTCATGTTCAAATCCAGCTGTAACAATAATGCGAATGGCAAAGAGATCGTATACCTCTTCGAACTCCACATTCTTCTTTTTCATTTTGTTCCAAATAGAATGAATGGATTTGGGTCGGCCATAAATCTCATAAGCAAACTCTGCTTTATCCAATTTCTCTTTTACCGGCTTAATGAACTCGTTGATGTATTTGGTTCTTTCACGCTTTGTTTCAGAAAGTTTTTTCGCAACCTGTTTGTAGGTATCGGGATCAAGGTACTTCATTGCCAAATCCTCCATCTCCGTTTTCAGATTGTATAAACCCATTCGATGTGCAAGCGGGGCGTATACGTAAACGGTTTCAGATGCAGTTTTTAACTGTTTTTCCCTCTTCATGCTGTCTAGGGTTCTCATGTTGTGCAGGCGATCACATAACTTAATGAGTATCACACGCGGGTCATCGGTGAGTGTGAGTAGTATTTTTTTAAAATTTTCTACTTGTTGGGTAGTGTTGTTGTCTACTACCGTAGCAATTTTTGTAAGGCCGTCGATAATTTTGGCCATCTCGGATCCAAACTCAAGTTGGATCTCTTCTAATGTTAAGTCGGTGTCTTCAATAGTATCGTGCAAAAGTGCACAGATGGTAGACCGCACGCCAAGACCAATTTCCTCTACACAAATCATGGCTACTGAAAGGGGATGAAAAATATAGGGCTCCCCTGTTTTCCTACGCATGGTTTTATGGGCTTCTACAGACAATTCAAAGGCCCTGCGCACCAATTCCTTGTCGCCTGTCTTCAATTTTGGCTTTAGTGCCCTTAGTAATGCTCTGTACCGCCTGACTATTTCTTTTTTTTCTTGCTCATCTGTCAGGTCGTACGGAGACGGTTGTTTTTCCAATTCCAAGCTTTCCATACCAGACAAATTTACTGAAAAAGGAAATGATTGCCTTTTTTTGATAAGAATCTGTTACCTTTGCCACCCACTTTGAAAAGAGCTGCTGCCTGAAATTCAGTCAGTTTTGCGGGTGTGGTGAAATTGGTAGACACGCCAGACTTAGGATCTGGTGCCGCGAGGCTTGGGGGTTCGAGTCCCTCCATCCGCACACCGCTCTTTTCACAATCTAATAAGTATGGCACAGATTAACAGAGAGCAGTTGGCTCCACTACACGAAAAAATTACAGTTAGCGTTTCCCCAGCAGATTACAACGGTGCTTACGAAGCTTCTTTGAAGAAGTACGCAAAAACCGCAAACATTCCCGGATTCAGAAAAGGAATGGTTCCGGCCGGTATAGTGAAGAAAATGCACGGTGCTGCTATCTTTACTGAAGAAGTACTTCGCTCAATTGAAAATGAATTGATGCAGTACCTCCAAACAGAAAATATTGCATACTTGGGACAACCATTGCCGGAAGACGGGAATGACCCAGCCATGTTCAACCAAAACGAGCCCAAAGATTATGCTTTTGTGTTTGAAATTGGACTAAAACCAACTTTCACCCTACCAGATTTAGCAACAGCGAAGACCACCCTTCACGTTGTGGAAGCAAATGAGGAAATGGTAAATGAGGAAATTGACAGAATACAACGCAGATTGGGTAAAATGACTGAGCCTGAAACAGTAAGTAACGAAGAGGATGTACTCAACGTTTCCTTTCAGAAATGCGATGCCAATGGTGTTGTTGAAGAAGGCAGCGAGAAAAAAGACAATTCACTTTTATTAAAATACTTTGCTGAAGGATTTAGAAAAAACCTGTTGGGTAAGAAAAAAGATGAATCTATCGTATTGCAAGTTGGTACTGCATTTGAAGAAAAAGAAAGAGAGTGGATTGCAGGGGATTTAGGATTGGACAAAAACAAAGCAGAAGATCTTGAACAACATTTTCTGTTGCAAATCACCAAAATAGCGTTTGTAGAAAAAAGAGACCTAGATGAAACTTTTTTCAAAGAAGCTTTACCAGGTAAAGACATTGCTACTGAAGAAGCCTTCAAGGGTGAATTAAGTAACCAAATAGAAGCTTACTGGAAAACCCAAGCACAACATTTATTAGAGCATGAAATTTTTCACGTACTTTCTGAAGATGCTAAAATGGATTTTCCGGAAACCTTCCTTAAAAAGTGGTTGTTAAAAACCAATGAAAAAGGACAATCCGAGGAGACTATTGAAAAAGAGTTTCCTGCTTTCTTAAACCAGTTAAAATGGACTTTGGTGAGCAACGAAATTGGTACACAAAACGCCATACAGGTTAACAGGAATGAAATAATGGACAGTCTGCGCCAGCAGCTTATGGGCTATTTTGGATCAATGAATATGGGTGGCAATTTCGAGTGGTTGGATAGTTATGTAGACAGGATGATGAGCGATAAAGAACAGGTGGAATCTGCCTATCAGCGTGTTTTCAGCACCAAGGTGCTCGCATGGGCTGCATCACAAGCCAAACCAACAACACAAAAAGTAACTGCTGTCGAATTTGCAGCATTGCAAGGCAAGCATAATCATTAAATCATTTCGTACTTCATTTTTAAAGTGAAAAGTGAGTAATCATTTTTCACTTTTCACTTTTTTACAAAACATGGCATTTTGTCCGCTTTTCATTCGGGCATGGAATTTGGTCAGTTTTTGTAGTAATTTGCTCATCTTAAAGTCCTATATATGAATCTTGGAAAAGAGTTTGAAAAATTTGCGATCAAGGAAAGAGGGATTTCCAGTAATACACTTCATGGTTACACCAAACACATGGTGACCAACCTCACCCCAAACATCATTGAGGAAAGACCCATGAATGTTGCCGTGATGGATGTGTACAGTAGGTTGATGATGGACCGCATCATCTTTTTGGGCTATCCCATTAGTGATGAAGTAGCCAACATCATTACTGCACAATTGTTGTTTTTAGACAGCACTGACAGAACACGTGATATTCAAATGTATATTAATAGTCCGGGTGGCTCTGTTTACTCCGGCTTAGGTGTTTATGACACCATGCAGTATGTTAGTCCAGATGTTTCTACCATTTGTATTGGAGTTGCGGCCAGCATGGCTGCCGTTTTAATGTGCGCTGGAACGCCTGGTAAAAGAACTGCTCTAAAGCACTCACGCATCATGATGCACCAGCCGAGTGCAGGTGCAGGCGGACAAGCAAGTGATATTGAAATTACGGTATCTCAGGTAAAAAAATTGAAACAGGAATTGTATGATGTGGTTTCAATACACAGCGGACAACCAGTTGAGAAAATTGCTGCAGACTTTGACAGAGATTTCTGGATGACTTCCTTGGAAGCCAAAGAGTACGGACTAGTTGACGAAGTTTTGTTATTGAATCCCAAGAAAAAGAAGAACGCATAAAATGCACGCTATGAAAATGAAGCAAGTGTTTCCTGCAAGAATGGACGAAGAACAAGAACCCAAAGAGAATTCCAATCCAATGGAAAACATGGTTTCTTCTGCCCGGTTTGATAAAAAATTTATTGAAGAACGCAAGATATTTTTGTGGGGTGTTGTTGATGACAAATCTGCAAAAGACATTACTGCCAGATTGATGTATCTTGATATGATCGATCCTGGAAAAGAAATTAAATTTTATATCAACAGTCCGGGTGGCGTTGTAACCAGTGGCATGGTCATTTACGATACCATGCAAATGATCAAATCCCCCGTGTCTACCATTTGTATGGGTATGGCTGCTTCAATGGGCTCCATCCTATTGAGTGGTGGTGCAAAAGGCAAGCGCTATATTTTCCCGCACGGTGAAGTGATGATTCATCAACCTTCTGGCGGCGGACAAGGCACTTCAGCAGATCTTGAAATCATGGCTGTACAAATAAGAAAAATAAAAGCGTTGGGTGCTCAGATATTGGCTGACAACTGCGGACAAACCTTTGAAAAGGTGATGAAAGACTTTGACCGCGACTATTGGATGGGAGCAGAAGAATCGCTTTCATACGGTATTGTTGATGGCATTTTAAGCGAACTGTAATTTCTAAAAATAAAGACCATGGCCAAGTCCACTTTGCATTGTTCATTTTGCGGCAAAAATCGAGATGAGGTTAAAATTCTCATTGCGGGTCAGGAAGGCCATATCTGTGAAGGATGTGTAGAGCATGCAAAAGAAATTGTATTACAGGAAGTTATTAGCAAGGAAGCATCGAACTCAGGTTACAAGCTCAAAGTAAAGAAGCCCATCGATTTGAAAAAAAGCTTAGACGAATATGTAATTGGCCAAGATGATGCAAAAAAAATATTATCAGTTGCAGTATACAACCACTATAAACGCCTGAACCAAACTACTGAAAAAACCAAGCGTGCCAAAAAGGACGAAGAGTTGGAAGAAGTAGAAATTGAAAAGAGCAATGTGATTATGGTAGGTGAAACCGGAACTGGAAAAACTTTATTGGCAAAGACCATAGCAAAACTATTGAACGTGCCCTTTGCCATTGTAGATGCAACTGTCTTTACAGAAGCGGGATACGTAGGTGAAGATGTAGAAAGCATATTAACACGACTTCTTCAGGTATGTAATTATGATGTAGCCGCTGCAGAAACTGGCATCGTGTATATAGACGAAATAGATAAGATTGCAAGAAAAAGCGACAACCCTTCTATTACCAGAGATGTAAGTGGAGAAGGTGTTCAACAGGGTTTACTTAAATTATTAGAAGGAACGGATGTGCTGGTACCACCGCAGGGCGGAAGAAAACACCCCGACCAAAAACTGATTAAAGTCAATACACACAATATCCTTTTTATTTGTGGAGGTGCATTCGACGGTGTAGATAAGCTGATTGCACGCAGGGTAAATACCAACTCCATTGGGTTCAATGTAAACAAGGGTTTACAGGATGAGATGAAGAACAACCTCTTGAAATTTGTAAATGCACAAGACCTTAAATCTTTCGGCTTAATTCCAGAACTGTTAGGAAGACTGCCAGTAATTACTTTCCTTGATCCGCTAGACGAAGAAACCTTGCGCGCTATTTTAATTACACCCAAAAACGCCTTACTCAAACAATATAAAAAGCTGTTCAGCTTAGAAGGAATTGAGCTCAGCATTGAGGATGAAGTAATAGATTTCATGGTAAAAAAAGCACTTGAATTTAAGTTAGGAGCAAGGGGACTGCGCTCTATCTGTGAAAGCATGCTTACCGATGCCATGTTTGAGTTGCCCTCTTCAAATAAAAAAGAATTTACATTAACCGCTGAATACGCAAAAGCAAAATTCGATAATTCAAAAATTAGCATGCTCAAGGTTGCATAAATCATGAAAGAATTGATTGACCAATTGATGAAGGAAGTCGGGATAAGTGAAAAACAGTCCCTCGAAGCTGTTCGTATCATCAAAGAATTTGCAAAAAGAAAGTTTCCTGTATTTGGTGGAGCAATAGACAAGCTGTTTGATAAGTATGCACCAAAACAAGAAGAAGATTTCTTAGATTAATTTTCAAAAGAAAGATAGGCTTCGATCTTTCTTACTACCTCCAGGTCTATTTGTTGAACACCCTTAATTGCATCCACATCAGCATAAGCTCCGTGTATATTCCTATAAGCCAATACCAGTTTTATAAAAGCATGATTTGAGTAAGGATGTTTTCTAAGCTCAGTATAATCCACTTTATTGATTAGCAACTTACGAGGCTTGAATTGTTTTTCTATAAAGACCTTGTCTACAATTATGCCATAAGTAGAATCAGACAAACCATATACTTCTTTCAATTGCACAACAGCTATAAATCCACCCAGTTTATCGCGGTACTTGATAATACGTGCAGAAAGTTTTTCTCCAATCATGGGTAGCCTTTCTAACATAAAACTATCAGCTTCGTTAAGATCTATGAGTTTTAAGTCGACTTTTTTTGGGGCGAATTGCTTATTGCTATTAATGGGATAGGTATCACTTTGGTTGTTGGCATCATAACTCGACCAACTCTTTTTTTCAGATTGGAATTGTTTAGCGGTAGCATATTTCTGCTTACGGATTTGAAGAATTTCTGCAGCGCTGTCAATTTGGACTTGGGTTACGTGAAAAATATTCTCAACGCGCTCTTCCTTGGATAGAAAATAAGGAATGGCCCAAACCAATAGGGTGATGATGGAAATAACATAAACGCCGAGTCGCTCTTTCTTTGAAAAAACGAAATAATCCAATAGGTATTCTTTGAGTTTCACCAGATAAACTTAAGCTAGCGCCTATTTAACTAGAGGAGAAAAACACAGCAAATCCTCGGTTTTATTCTAATGAAATTGTTAACCCATCATAGGCCAGATGAATACCCGTTGGTAGCTCTTTTGACACTTGAGCATGTAATCCCATTTGGTGACTAATATGCGTGAAATAGGTTGTGGGCACTTGCAGTTCAGTTGCCAGATCAATTGCTTCTTGTAGGGTAAAATGAGAAAGGTGCTTTTCTTTTCGAAGTGCATTCAATACCAACACTTTTGATCCTCTGATTTTTTGTTTTTCGTGCTCATCGATGTAATTGGCATCTGTTATGTAAGTGAAATCACCAATTCTATATCCAGTTACCCCCATATTGAGGTGTCTTACTTGAATGGGTTGAAAATTTAAATCCCCAATTGAAAACAATTCATCTTGATTTACATGCAACTCCAGTGCAGGAATACCAGGATATTTTTTATCCGCAAAAGCATAATAAAAATCCCGTTGAATTGCTTTTGCCGTTTCTTCATTTGCAAACAAAGGCATTGCATTTTGATGGATAAAATTAAATGCTTTTACATCATCCAATCCTGCAATATGGTCTTTGTGTGAGTGGGTAAAAACTACAGCATCCAATTGATTAACAGATGAGCGCAACATTTGATACCTGAAATCTGGAGTTGTATCAATAACCACCGTAGTATTGGCTGATTTAATGAGTATACTACAGCGTAGGCGATTGTCCTTTTTATCAGACGATTTACATACTTCACATGTGCATGCCACCATCGGGACTCCACTACTCGTACCTGTTCCTAGAAATTCAATGGTGGTTGACAAATAAAATATATAAATAAGTTAAACAACTAAATAGCCTCTTCATGCTTTACTTCAGCTTCTGGCTTAACCATCACTTCCTCATAGATCTTTCTACTTTCTATGCTAATGTGGTCTGGTTCTATCTTCAAAATAGATAACAAATCTATAAGTGTATTGATTCTGCCTTCCGTTTGTAAAAACTTATTCAGTACAACTACTTTTTTTGTTTCCAATAAGCAGTATCCACTTTGAAACGTTCCGCGCTCGTATCTCAGAACATATCCTGCTTCCGAAACAATCTTCTCCAACTTCTCAAGGAATGCAGGCGTAAATTTCAATTTCATGAATTTATTTTTACAAATTTACTGATTGAGGAAATCCTTATTGGCTAGCATTGGTATTAGTTGTGAACATTTTTGCGTTTTCTTGTTAATAATCCATCTGCTATCTACTTTCTAATCGTACAACCGGCACAATCATCTCTTCCATGGAAATTCCTCCATGTTGAAATGTGTTTTTATATAGCGCTGCAAAATGGTTGAAGTTGTTTGGATAACACAAAAAGTCTTGACCACCTGCGAACACAAATGAACTGTTGACCGTAGATTTAGGTAATCCTATAATTTGCGGATCACGATAGGCATGAACTTCTCTAGCATCATAATCAAGATTTCGTCCGTGTTTATACCGCAGGTTGCTGCTTGTCTGCTTATCTCCCACAATTTTCAAAGGCGATTTCACTTGAATACTTCCATGATCAGTACACAAAACTACAGCACATTTCCTTTCACTGATTTTTTTTAAGGCCGACAACAAGGGTGAATGCAGAAACCAACTTTTGGTTAGGCTTCGATATGCAACTTCGTCAGATGCAAGTTCCTTGAGCATATCCAATTCAGTGCGGGCATGGCTCATCATGTCTACAAAATTATACACCACAATAGAAAGCGTGTGATTGAGTAAATCCAACGCATGTTCAGCTAACTTAACCGCATCGGCATGTGTAACAATCTTTTGATAGGAAAAGTCAATATCACTTTTCCTTAACCGCTTAAGTTGTTCTCCTATAAAAAAGGACTCATGGGTGTTTTTACCCTCTTCATCCTGATCTTTCATCCATTTATCTGGAAACTTTTTTTCAATCTGGGCTGGCATTTCTCCTGCAAACAGCGCATTTCTACAATAATGGGTTGCTGTTGGCAAAATTGAGTAGAAGCAGTCCTCTTCCACCAGCTTAAAGCATTCACTTAACAGAGGTTCAATTACTTTCCATTGATCAAACCGAAGGTTATCCAAAACAACCCAAACTACTGGTGAGGATTTTTGCAACAGTGGAAAGACTTTCTCTTTAAAGAGCGAATGGCTCATAAGAGGTGCATCCCCGTCATTTACCTGAATCCAAGAACTGTAGTTGCGGGTAATAAATTTAAAAAAAGAAAGATTGGCTTCTTTTTTTTGTGCCAAATGTACTTCCATCATTTCAGCACTCTCGCTTTTTTCCATTTCTAACTCCCAAAAAGTAAGCTGCTTATAAATTTTTATCCAATCTTGGTGATTGGGCGCCCCATCTAGGTCTTCGAGCATGCTCTTGAACTGCAACTGATACGAAGCAGTTGTTTTTTCCGCAACCAGTCTTTTGTTGTCGAGGATTTTTTTCAATGCCAAAAGTACTTGATTGGGATTCACTGGTTTGATAAGATAATCTGTGATTTGCGACCCAATGGCTTCGTCCATTAAACTTTCTGTCTCATTTTTGGTAACCAATACAATGGGCAAATGTTGGTGTATTTTTTTTACCCTGGAAACTGTTTCCAAGCCACTCATACCTGGCATAGATTCATCAATCAACAAAAGATCTACTTGATTTTTCTGTAGAAAATCTACCGCATCAAAACCATTGGTGAATGTAATAATGGCATACCCTTTCATTTCCAAAAATCGCTTGTGCGCTTCTAGGATATCAATTTCATCATCCACCCACATAACCGTTGCAATAGGCATTGAAAATTTTTGAAAAAAACCAATTAGGAAGTATAATAAAGTTAGCGAATCCCTTAACGGGTTCATACCTTTGCATTTAGATAAATTAATTTTAACAAATCGAAGGAATGGCATTTAGGAAGATCATCAACGATCCCGTTCATGGGTTTGTCACGGTAAGTGACCCACTTATTTATGAAATCATTTCACACCCTTGGTTTCAGCGGTTACGTAGGATCAACCAAATGGCCATGTCTTATTTGGTTTATCCAGGAGCTGTTCACTCCCGTCTACACCATGCGTTGGGCGCATACCATTTGATGCAAAACGCACTTTATGAATTGAAACAAAAAGGGGTAGAGATTACGGAAGATGAGGAACAGGGTGCAAAAATTGCCATCTTGCTACATGATGTTGGCCATGGTCCGTTTTCACATGCATTGGAATCTTTGTTGGTGAAGAACCTCGGACATGAAACCTTGTCCATGATGATCATGGAAGAGTTGAATATGGAAATGCAAGGAAAGCTTCAAACCGCCATCGACATCTTTAAAAATAGTTACCCAAAAAAGTTTTTACACCAATTGATTAGTGGTCAGTTAGACGTTGATAGGATGGATTACCTAACAAGAGATAGTTTTTTCTCTGGTGTAATTGAAGGAATGATTGGCTGCGACCGAATTGTAAAAATGCTTACCGTGCACCAAGGTGAGCTGATGGTAGAAGAAAAAGGCATCTACACCATTGAGGAATTTTTGGTCTCCAGAAGATTAATGTATTGGCAGGTGTACCAACACAAGACTGTATTGAGTGCAGAAATGACCTTGGTGAAAATATTAGAGCGTGCCAATTGGTTGTATCAAAAAGGAGATCATGCTGTAGACCAAAATGATGAATTAAGTCACTTGTTGTTTGGCAACCTTAAAAAAGTTGATCGTAGTGAATTGGAAAAGTTTTGCAGGTTAGATGACAGTGACGTTATCAGTATTATTAAAAAATGGAGATACCATAAAGACCAAGTGCTATCCATTTTATGTAATGCCTTACTGAATAGAAAATTACTTAAGCTTAGACTCCAAAACGAGCACATCACCTTTGAAGAAGTACTTGAAAAAAGAGAATCCATCGCAAACCAGCTTTCCGTATCACAAGAAGATGCCAATTTTCTGGTGTTTACAGGGGAAGCAGAAAACAGCCTCTATAATCTCAACAATGAACGAATAAACATCCTGTTTAAAAATGGTGATGTTAAAGATATTTCTCAGGTAGATTCACCGCTCATCCACCAAAACCTATCCCATCCTGTAAAAAAATTCTACATTTGTTTTTACGAAACCCCATTGGGCTAGTCTAATTAAATAAGATTAAAGACGAAACTTGTTGGAAATATTTTTGTTACCCAACCTACCGCAATTAACAATATGCAATTTTCAGCCGAACAAATAGCAGCAATCATACAGGGAAAAATTGAAGGAGACCCCAAAACAACCGTCAGTGGATTTGGGAAAATTGAAGAAGCTGGCAAATCAGACCTGGCATTTTTAGCCAATCCCAAATATGAAGATTATTTGTACACTACCGCTGCTGGCATCATCATCATTGGGGAGCAGATGGAACTGAAGGAAAACATAAGCGCTACACTTATCAGAGTTAAGGATGCCTATTCCTCTTTTGCAGTGCTCATGCAGTATTACCAACAAATGAAAGCGAAACAATTGATTGGAATTGAAGATCCAGTCTTCATCCACCCTTCTGCAAAAATTGGGAAGGACGTATACATTGCCGCTTTCTCTTATATTGGTGAGCATGTTGAGATTGGCAATGACGTAAAAATTTACGCCCAGGTTTTTATAGGTGCCAATACCAAGATTGGAGATCGTACGGTTCTACATCCTGGTGTTAAACTGTACCATGATTGTCTCATTGGCAATGATGTAACAATCCATGCCGGAACCGTTTTGGGAAGTGATGGCTTTGGCTTTGCACCCCAGCAAAATGGTACTTACAACAAGGTGCCTCAATTGGGAAATGTTGTAATTGAAGACCACGTGGAGATAGGGGCAAATACCTGTATTGATAGGGCTACCCTAGGTTCAACCATCATAAAAAAGGGTACCAAACTAGATAATCTTTTACAAATTGCACACAATGTAGAGGTAGGTGAACATAGCGTTATCGCTGCACAAACCGGTATCAGCGGCAGCACCAAAATTGGTAAGCACGTGATGATTGGCGGACAGGCTGGAATTGTTGGTCATATCAGCATTGCTGATGGAACCAAAATCAATGGCCTTACTGGAATTTCTAAATCCATTACTGAGAAAAACACCTCATTAAGTGGAAGACCTGCCATGGAATTAAGCGACTCTTTGCGTGCCATGGCCATCTACAAAAGACTTCCAGAACTGGACAAAAAAATCAAAGAATTGGAAATACTGGTAGCACAATTATCCAAGGAAAGAGATGCCATTTCTTCTTAACGACTGATTATCATTATTTTACAACCATTTCTCACCTTTAAAAAATGGTTTATCTTTGCATTCAATTTGTTCTATGAGTCTCAAACAATTTAACCCCGATAAGCAACATACGTTAAAGCATTCAATCAGCATTTCAGGAACTGGTTTACATACTGGCATCTTGGTAGACATGGTTTTAAATCCTGCCAACCCAGGTTTTGGTATTCAATTCAAAAGAATTGATTTACCGGGACAGCCTATAATTAAAGCGGACTGTGATTTAGTAACTGATACTTCTAGGGGCACTACTTTAGAAGACAAAGGAGCAAAGGTGAGTACCGTTGAACATATTCTTGCCGCTCTGTTGGGCATGGGAGTAGATAATTGCTTGATTGACATCAACGGACCAGAAATTCCCATAATGGATGGCAGCTCTCAACCTTTTGTTGAGGTTATTGAAGAAGCAGGCGTAGACGAGCAAGGGGCTGCAAAACATTGGTACACCATAGACACCAATATTTCTTTCTACAACGAAGAGAAAAGAGTTGAAATGGTGGCAATGCCCTCTATAGAATATAAAATAACCACTTTAATTGATTTTAATAGTCCGGTTTTAGGCACCCAACACGCAGGACTGAAAAGCATATCCGATTTCAAATCAGAAATTGCTCCTTGTAGAACGTTTTGCTTCCTTCATGAATTAGAGGCTTTGCTGTCACATAACCTCATCAAGGGAGGAGACATCAACAACGCCATTGTGGTGGTTGACAAACCTGTATCTGATGAAGAAATGAAAAGGTTGGCCAAAATATTTAAGCGCGATAACATAGAAGTGAAAAGTGAAGGCTACCTCAACAACCTTGAATTGCGCTTTCCAAATGAGCCAGCCAGACACAAACTCTTGGATGTGGTAGGTGATTTGGCTTTGATTGGCTTCCCCATTAAAGCACATATTATTGCCAACAGGCCTGGTCATTTTTCAAATGTTGAGTTTGCCAAACTCATCAAGCAATACATCAAAAAAAACAAGCACGTTAAAAACGTACCTGTATACGACCCAAATCAAGAACCGGTTTACAATATCTCACAAATAGAAAGCAAACTGCCACACAGGTATCCTTTTTTAATGGTGGATAAAATCATAGAACTTTCAGACACCCATATTGTAGGCATCAAAAACGTAACATTCAATGAACCTTTTTTTGGAGGTCATTTTCCAGGAAACCCAATAATGCCAGGTGTTTTACAAGTAGAAGCGCTTGCACAGACGGGCGGTATTCTGGCCATCAATTCTCTTCCACCAGGAGAGTACGACACCTATTTTGTGAAGATCGATAATTGTAAATTCAAACACAAGGTTGTTCCTGGAGATACGTTGATTATGAAGCTCGAACTAACAGGTCCGATTAGAAGAGGAATGTGTGA
>CAMDFC010000013.1 GCA_945897185.1 Chitinophaga pinensis
TGTGGTTTATGTAGCAGCAGGAGGAAACGAATGGAGTTACAACAAAGACAGAGGGTTATTTAAATCTACCGATGGTGGTGCTACCTGGAAAAAAATATTGGGCAATGATGTAAAGACTGGTGCAATTGATATGGTGATGGATCCAACCAATCCGGAATTGTTGATTGTTTCAACGTGGAACCGCATCAGAAGAAGATGGAGCGATCCAGTGCCTGAGGATGGCGATTATATTTATAAAACTACTGATGGTGGTGCCAACTGGAACCAACTCACCAATGGTTTACCCGAGACAAAATATACTGGAAGAATTGGACTGACTTTCTCAAAAAGCAATCCGAATGTAGTGTATGCATATGTAGATAACCACACGCCAAAGCGCGAACCCAAGGAGGGAGAATTGGATCCTTATGGAAGACCCATTCAAGTAATTCCATTTGGCGTTCAGGTGTATAGGAGTGAAGACAAAGGGGAGAATTGGAAAAAAGTAAGTACCGAAGATGAGAAATTGGAAAGATTTGCAGGGACTTACGGATGGGTATTTGGTCAGATTAGGGTAGATCCAAATGATGAGAATGTAGTTTATATAATGGGTGTACCATTGGCAAAATCGACGGATGGCGGAAAAACATTTCAGGTGATGCGTGGTACAGATAAAGACAGTGAACAAATGCATGGTGATAACCATGCCCTTTGGATTGATCCTACCAACAGCAATTACATCATCAATGGAAATGATGGAGGTGTAATTCTTTCTTATAATGGTGGCGCCAAGTGGAAGAATTTTTTCAGAAAGATCCCTACTACGCAGTTTTATAACATTACTTACGATATGAAGCAGCCTTACAATGTGGTAGGGTCGGTTCAAGACGAAGGAAGTTATATGGGCAGTATTAAAAATACCTTTGGTATAAAGCCAGAAGGGATAATGGAATGGGATGATGCACCAGGTGGAGAGGGTACAATTATTGCGATGGATCCCCAAGATCCGAATATCATGTATGCCAGTTCTTTCTATGGAAGGTTGATGAAAAGTGATTTGAGAATGCCTAAGACGCCATGGGGACAAAAACCACATCCTGATTCAGTGAGGTCAAAAGATATTTTTCCCACAAAAGCAGCTGATGAAGAGGTTCACCGTGGCGAATGGTTGGCCTACACCATGTTGTCTCCTCACAACAACAAGACCATCTACCATGGATTTCAATATCTATTTGAGTCGAAAGATGGTGGAAATTCTTGGAAGAGAATCAGCGGTGATTTAACCTACAACAACAAAGAGCGCATGGGTAGAACGCCATATGCCATCAATCACCAAGCCATAACTGCAATTGATGAGTCTCCTTTGAAAAAAGGGTTGCTCTATGTTGGTACCGATGATGGTCGCGTTTGGATGCGTATGGCAGAAGGTGCTGAATTTAAATTGATCATGAAAGGCATTCCACAAAATGCAAATGTATCTCGTTTGGTAGCTTCAGCTCACAAGGAGGGAAGGGTATATCTAACCTTGAGCAACAGAAGAGAAGATGACGACAAGCCTTATGTGTATGTTTCAGAAGACATGGGCAATACCTGGAGAAGTATAGCAGCAAATTTGCTTGCATCGCCAGTGAATGTGGTTAGGGAGGATGATAAAAATGCGAACATATTGTATTGCGGAACAGACATGGGAATCTATGTTAGTACAGACGCGGGTAAATCCTGGAAGTCGCTTCAAGCAAATCTTCCAGCTACTGTTTCGGTGCAAGATTTATTTATTCATCCAAGAGACAGAAACTTGGTAATAGCAACTTATGGAAGGGGTGTATATGCCATCGATGACATCAGTACAATCAAATAGAATATAAAATAAATTGGTTAATCATGTTTAAAGGAAAAACGGTTTTCATTACAGGTGCAAGCAGAGGAATTGGAAAAGCAATTGCGCTAAAACTTGCTAAAGACGGAGCTAATATTGTTGTGGCAGCAAAATCAGTAGAGGAAAATCCAAAGTTAGGCGGCACAATATTTTCAGCGGCTGCTGAAATCGAAGCTGCTGGTGGCAAAGCGCTTGCTGTAGTTTGTGATATCCGAAATGAAGACCAAATTATTGATGCGGTTAAAAAGGCCGTCGAACGTTTTGGTGGAATAGATATCTTGATTAACAATGCTTCGGCTATTTCTCTTACAACAACGGAAGCAACCGAAGCCAAGCGATTTGATTTGATGCACGACATTAATGTAAGAGGAACATTTTTGGTTTCTAAACATTGCATAGCTCATTTGAAAAAAGGCGCCAATCCTCACATTTTAAATTTATCTCCACCCATCAACATGGATCCTAAATGGCTGGGAAATCATGTGGCTTATACCATGAGTAAATACAACATGAGTATGATGGTGATTGGTTTTGCTGAGGAATTGAAGCCTTTTAGAATAGCTGCAAATGCTTTGTGGCCGAGAACGACAATTGCAACAGCTGCAGTGATGAATTTATTAGGCGGACAAATGTTGATCAACATGAGTCGCACTCCGGAAATCATAGCAGATGCGGCTTATGCCATTTTAAAGCGACCATCATCAACGTGTACTGGTAATTTATATTTGGATGAAGATGTATTGGCTGAAGAAGGTGTTACAGATTTGTCAGGTTATTCGGTTATTCCAGGTGCAACTTTGTATACAGATTTATTTTTATAAGCTTATTGCTGAACACGAATTATACTGTTGGTCACTTTGTAGATTTCAAAGGTTTTAAAATCTTGAGGTGCGGAGAGACCCTCTCCATACATAATTAAATCTGGGGTGTTGATTCTAACGGGCTTATCTGTATAAAACCGCTCTAGGTTTTGATCCCAGGTAAGCTCTTTACAGAATAGGGTATCGCCTTTGATATTGTATACCTTTACATTGTCTTTGAGGTAAACAAATTTTCTAGTTTCAAAATAGATCGCAGAATTTGCATCTAGCCGGTTTTCTATAGTCAAGAGTGAATCATAAAAATCGACGTGCAATGTATTTGGCAATTCAATTCTTGAGCTTGTATCTTGGTAGCGAAGCATTTTTGGAGCGGTGAGTTTTGCTTTCATTTTGCCCGACTGGCTCATGTAACTTTCGATATTGACGGCTTCATCCACACCCAATTTTTTTCCGAAAATTGCATTGACTTTACTTTCATCGTTTTCACATCCGACTAGAAAAGTAATCAGTAAAAAAATGAATGTCTTCCTGATCACAGAGATTTTTTTTATTGGTATTTTGGTTTATTGAACCAAATATCGCTCAGGTTGAGTCCGAATGAAACTTTAAATAAACTTTCTCTAATATCATTTTCTCTATTTCCTCTGTAGCCAATCTCAAATGCTGTATTGATTGTTGTGTATTGGTTGGTATACACATTTCTTCTCACGGGAAACCCAGCACCAAATGTGAAACTGTATTGTGGGATAGTCCTGTTCAATTTTACATTGTCGGGTCCGAATGTAGCCCCTAGTCGATATGCAACCCTACTAAAATAGTTGTCAGACTTGAAATTGGGAAGAATTTGTGCGCCCACCCTGGCTGTCCAGCTGTTTACTAAATTATCCGGTGCGCCGTAATATCTGTAATTGGACCAATTGGCAAAATTGATTTCACCACCGAATAACCAATCTGTTTCATGGTGTAAGATAAAACCTACACCCCAAGAAGATGGATGAATGATTGTCCCTCTTTCGTTTTGGCTATAAGAAACACTGTCAACTTCAATGACTCCTACATTTGGATTAAAATCAATGGTTTGTCTTGTTGAGTTTCGAGATGCTTTCATTTCTGTCTGTAGGTTACCGTGTGCACCTAAACGAAGCGATACTTTCTCAGAAACTGTTATTTTGTATTGAACGCCGAAATTAAAAAACATCCCACCAAATCTGGTAGAATCAACTGAATTGGTTGCTTTGTATGCAACTGAATCATTAATGAAGTTTACCCTGGATGAATATTCCTTGTTGCCAAACATGTATCCCACGTTTAAACCAGCGTTGAAATGTTTGTTACCGTAACCTACTCCCGTAAAGGCTTGATAGGTGCCGCCATTACCTTGGTAATTGTACCTCACGCTGTCAATGCCAGGTAATCTTTTGCTTACAAGTATATCATAGTTGATTCTGCTGATAGGCCTTAATCCGAGGTTCATTCCCCAGTTTTTACTTTTCGAAAGCGGAAGTCCCAGTTGGAAATACGAAGGAATCAGGTAGGATGAAGCAAATTTTCTTGGGGGGGTTAATGCCCTTAATGTTCTTGAGTTATAGTCCAAGCCAATATCGAAAGAGGTGATTTTTAGTTCAGCATAAGACGCAGGATTTGCAAAATTGACAGTGGCATAGTCGGCATAAGCTGAACTGATGCCACCCATAGCCCTATTTAGAATGTTCTGTTGGGCAATGGGGTCTCCCAATCCATACCTTGAATATGGAGAATTTTCTTGCCCTCTACTCTCATGTAAACCTAATAGCAGGAATGCAGATAAGAAAATGAAAAATAAAGAGTTAGCTGTTGGTCTCACAAATCGCATACAATCCTTTGTATAATAAATCGGGGTCTGCAAATATCTTCTTTTTTAACAGCCTTTCAAAATAGGTGCAATCGCCCCCGGTTAAAACCACGTTAAAGTTGCTGTATTTTTTCTCATATTCTTCCACAATTCCCTCTATTTCCTTGGCCATACCCATGATCACGCCGCTCAAAATATTGGATTTGGTGTCGAACCCAACCAATGGGAAGTTCCAATCTTTCTCAATGAGTGGTAAAAGTGCAGTTTGTTCATGCAATGCGCGAAACCGCATTTCTAAACCTGGGGATATGCTTCCCCCGAGAAATTGGTTGTATTTATTGATAAAATTAAAGGTAATGCAGGTGCCCAGTCCAATAACCAGGTTGTTTTTGCCCGGAAAAAAATGAACCACAGCTGCAGCAAGCGCGAGGCGGTCTGCACCCACCGTTTCTGGTTTGCCCACGGGCAGCGTAAAATTGAGTTTTGAAAGGTGATTCAGCTCATGAAAAGCTGTTTTTTCTTTCAATAGTCCATTGATTTCAGGGGAATGGTGAATAACAGAAGAAAGAATGGATCGATCTGGATGGTATTTATCCAGAAGACCTTTTATATCCTCTGTTCCATCCCCTGTTAGCGACTGGCTATGGAATAAATTGCCGTTTTCAAAGATGGCAGCTTTCATTCTTGTATTTCCAAAATCAAGACAGAGGGTCCTCATTCTTTGCGCTTTACACAAAGGTGTGACAAACTTGGCGAAAGCTTGATTTTATTTATCGTGATAATGCAATAATTTTAAGGCCTCTCATGGATAAATCAATCATACATCAAGCATTGTCTGGCGATAAAAAAAGTATTGCCCGATGTATTTCGTGGATTGAAAACAAATCAATTGGCTACGAAGCAGTTATTGAGGCCACTACACATAACGAACCAGCTCCCTTGATTGGTATTACTGGTCCGCCTGGCGCCGGAAAAAGCACGCTGGTGGATGCTTTGGTATCAGTATATGTAGCTGAAGGGAAAAAAGTAGCTGTGCTTTGTGTAGACCCCTCTTCGCCTTTTCATGATGGTGCACTGTTGGGCGATAGGATAAGGATGGGCAGGTGGTACAACGAGCCCTTGGTTTATATTCGATCGCTCTCCAGTAGGGGATCATTGGGTGGATTGAATCCCACGGCCAGGGAAATCACAGATTTTCTCAGGTACTGCGGTTTTGATGGGGTAATTATTGAAACGGTAGGTGTTGGGCAATCTGAAGTAGAGGTAGCCAGGTTGGCCGATTTAACCATTTTGGTGCTTGTTCCAGAATCTGGAGATGAAGTGCAGTTTATGAAAGCCGGATTGATGGAAGCCGCCGATCTTTATGTGGTAAATAAATCAGACCGTCCGGGTGCTGAATTGTTTACTACCCAACTTAAAAATCAAGTTCACGAACAAGATCTGGTTTTTAATACGGTGGCATCATCGGGTGAAGGCGTAGATTTGCTGAAAGAAAGAATTTCGAAATATTTTTATAAATCCTAAACTATTGAACATGAGTGAAATAATCCCAAACGAAGGTTTTCCAATTGTTGCGAAGTCTGAACCTTGCTGCGTAAAAGTTGAAGCAGGTAAAACCTATGCCTGGTGTACCTGTGGTTTGAGCGAGAAGCAACCATTTTGTGATGGCAAACACAAAAAAATTGAAGGCAATTCCTACGCCAGTCTAAAAGTTACTTTTGAAGAAGAAAAAGAAGTTTGGCTTTGTCAGTGTAAAAAAACAAAGACACCTCCTTTTTGCGATGGAAGTCATAAATAATAAAGCCATAGTTAAGCGCAGATGAGATTAAAGGAACGCTTTTTGTATATTCTTTTATATGCTTTTTCTCTACTGCCAATGCAGGTGCTTTATCTGTTGAGTAATTTGTTTGCTTTTGTTGCATTTTCTGGATTGGGGTATCGAAAGGAGATTGTAATGTCTAATCTTTCTATTGCATTTCCTGAAAAATCGGATCGTGAAAAAGTGGCAATCGCCAAAGAGTTTTATTTGAACTTCTGTGATGCACTCGTAGAGTCGATTAAGTTAATAAGTGCAGACAACCGTCTTATTGATAAACGTTTTGTTGTGGATCCTGAAATGATCAGGGCTTTTGAAGGCACTGAAAAAAATATTCAGATACATGCTATGCACAATTTCAGTTGGGAGATTGTGAATTTAGGCGTTGCAAGGGAAATGGCATTGCCATTTTTAGGGGTGTATCAACCCATCACCAATTCTTTTTTTAATGAGTTGTTTAAAAAAATAAGATCTAGAAATGGCACTGTATTGATTCCTGCCAATGATTTTAAAAATAATTTTTTACCACATGATGGAAAGCAATATGTGATTGCATTGGTTGCTGATCAAAATCCTGGTGACCCCGCAAAAGCTTGGTGGGTCAACTTTTTCGGGAAGCCAGCACCTTTTGTAATGGGTCCTGAAAATGCTGCTCGTCAACGCAATACCGTTGTATTGTTTGCCAATTTTTATAAAGTAAAACGCGGGGTCTATAGTTTCAGTGTTGAAAAAATTACAGACCATCCATCAGATTTGGAGCCAGGCGAGCTTACCTTAAAATACATCAAATACGTAGAAGATAAAATAAGAGAGCGGCCAGCAAATTATTTATGGAGCCACCGTAGATGGAAGCATCCATACAAGCCAGCGTATGAAAATCTTACTTTGGGTAGCCTGGGTATTTGAGGAGAGTAAATTATACGCAGCTACTTCAAAAGATCCGATATCATCTGATTGATCATTTCTAATCGATCTAAATTTAATTTGTAGTACATGTATTTACCATCTCGATCTGTTTTTACAATCCCTGATCTTCTGAGGATGGCCAGGTGCTGGCTCGCTACAGATTGTTCCAGTCTTAAATCGACAAATATTTCAGTTACAGTTGCTTGTCCCTTTTTGTCAATCAACTTGATCATATCTTGCCTCAACTTGTGGTTGATGGCACGAAATACAAGGGAAGCTTTTTTAATGGTAAGGTGATCTAAAAATGGTGCTTTTGTCTGCAATTGATTTGGTTTCGTAAATGGACTTGACTGACCAAGATGATCTCCTTTTAAAAAATCAGACATAGACGGTGTTTGGGTGTAGGTTAGTGTTCTACTACGAATATACTGCTAAATACTATTTTGTAGAAAAAGATTAAAACATTAAACTAAACGTAATATGAAAGTCCAAAACATCGACTATCCGTGTTGGGTAGTATAGAAATCTTTGGTGTAAAATGGAGCTGCGCCAAAGAGGTCGGCAAAGAGGCCTTTTGAATAATGTTCAAATGCTAAAATGCCATGGCTACTGTTGTTTTGGAGTGGTTGGGTAAACCTTGCATTTTTATCTTTACATATTACTTCCCACTTTGAACTGCCATCACCAACAAATAAAATTGAGTTGGTTTCGAGTAAATTACCAAAGCTATTTTCCTCTAAAACCATGTTGTTAGGTGGAACTAGTGATTCCATGTTTTTATTGTAGACTGCTGTAAAAACTTCCATCCTTCTGGCATCAATCATTGGTGCAATCAATTCTGCCGGATTTTCTTTGTTGCCATAAGCCATCCAATAGAGGGTGTTGATGCAAATTAATGGCAATTGGACAGCATAGCATATTCCTTTTGCAGCTGCTAAACCCACACGCAACCCTGTGTAAGAGCCTGGTCCATTAATCACCGATACTGCATTAAAATCTGCGAGGGTGATGTTGTTTCTATTGCAAATGCGCTCAATGGCAGGATGTAAAAAAGCAGCATGTTCTTTTTGAGTATTATTAATGAGTTCATCAACCAAGATTCCGTCTATGCTTATCCCAACACTGGCCTCTGACAGTGAGGTATTGATGAGTAGAATTGGGATACTTTGTTTTGTGCTCATGTATTGACAATGAAATGCAAAAATAGGTTGATGGAAACCAATTATCTTCGTCATTCTAAATTTAATTACAATGAACAAGCAAATCATCAATACTACTGCTGCTCCTGCACCAATTGGACCCTATAACCAGTCCGTAAAGGCCAATGGGTTTTTGTTTGTATCCGGACAAATTGCTATCGATCCAAATACTGGAAACATTGATGCTCAATCTATTGAAGAAGAGACACATCAGGTAATGAAAAACCTTTCTGCAATACTTAATGAAGCAGGTATAGGATTCTCTGCTGTTGTAAAGACAACGATTTTTCTTACTGATATGGCTCATTTTGCAACAGTTAATGATGTGTATGCACATTATTTTGAGGGTGAGCACCCTGCAAGGGAGACTGTTGCTGTAAAAGGGTTACCTAAAAATGTAAATGTAGAGATCAGTATGATAGCGCTGGTATAAATTTTGGCTGTATAAAAAAAAGCAGTATTTTGTTTCGTAAAGCACAAGCTCGTAACCATGATTTTCTTTACAGTGTATTATCAAAAAACAATTAAATAATTCATGAGAATTCTAATACTATTCATTTCATTTATGTCTTTTTTCATTTTTACAAATGAAGTCAACGCTCAAGGTTGTGTAGCGATAAGGGGACTCGGAAGTGCATCCTGTATCAACCATGAAACTTCTGTTGATACCAGTTCATGGTCGCTTACCATCAATAACAGGTATTTTAAATCGTACAAGCATTTTGTTGGATTAGCAGAGCAGAAAGAAAGAATTGAAAGTGGAACAGAAGTAATCAATCATACCTTTAGTACTGATTTTTTTATCCAAAAAAACATCAATAGTCGGCTTTCTTTGGCAGTAAATATCCCGCTGATTTCCAATGCACGTTCTTCATTGTATGAACATGGTGGAAATGTAGGGGGAGCATCTGCAAGACATAATACACACTCGTTTGGGATAGGTGATGTCAGGATTGCAGGTTATTATTGGTTGCGTGATCCATTTAAAGCTAAAGTATGGAATGTGCAAGCAGGATTGGGTTTGAAATTGCCTACTGGGGATTATCGTTATAGCGATTATTTTGTTCGAAATGACACCACAAAGGTCTTGGGGCCTGTTGATCAGTCGATTCAATTGGGTGATGGCGGTACGGGTATATCGCTTGAGCTTTCTGGTTATTATGCCTTAAACCATAAATGGTCCGTTTACAGTAATTTTTTCTACATGGCTAATCCTCGTGAACAGAATGGGGTATCCACTGCACGTGGAGGAGTTTCCACTGCTGCCAGCATTGCTTATGGAAGTAATGTGATGAGTGTAGCTGATCAATACATGTATCGTGCAGGGATAAGCTACATGGGGAAATATTTGACCGGAACTTTAGGTGTTCGTAAAGATGGAATTCCTTCCGTTGATTTGATTGGTGGAAACAATGGGTTCAGAAGGCCTGGTTATGTGGTAGCAGTTGAACCGGGTTTGAGTTATATGAAAAATAAAGTGACTTATTTTATTAATCTTCCTGTATCTGTTCAAAGAAACAGGACCCAAAGTGTTCCTGATAAAATACGTACTGAAAAAACAGGAGTTTATTTTAAAGGGGATGCTGCTTTTGCAGACTATCTCATCAATGCTGGGATAGTGCTTCGATTTTAATCAATGGGTTAAAAAATGAACTATCTTTCTTGTTGATTGTTTTTTAACAAGAATACATGATGGAATCAACTTTAACGCCCACCACAAAGCAATATCAGTCAGCAGGAACCAAGCCTGATTTTAAAGAAGTTTTTAATCAGCAGGTCGATTTTTTCCATACTCAAGCTACGCAACCAATTGCATTTAGAATTGCGCAATTAAAAAAACTAAAGCAATCCATTCTAGATCATCAATCAGAGGTATATGCTGCGCTTTATAAGGATTTGCGAAAGTCTGAATACGAGGCGTTTGGTTCTGAAATTGGACAAATAATTAAAGAAATCGATTTTGCAATACGTCATCTTCCAACATGGGCCTCTCCCAAGCGAGTTCCTACGCCTATGATGTTCTTTCCATCAACCAGTAGGTTACATCGCGATCCTTTGGGTGTGGTGTTGATTATTTCTCCTTGGAATTATCCTTTTTTCCTATCTATCAGTCCACTTGTAAGTGCGATTGCTGGAGGCAATACGGCTATTGTTAAGCCATCAGAAGAAGCAGCGCATACGGCAGTTGTGGTAGAAAAAATACTTTCAGGCATTTTTGAATCGAATTACGTTCATGTTGTTCAGGGTATTGGAGAAGAAGTAGTTCCGCCAATGCTAAGTGAAGTTCGTTTCGACCATGTGTTTTTTACTGGTAGTACTGAAGTGGGACAAAAAATCATGGAAATGGCAGCTAAAAAATTGGTGCCAGTTACATTAGAGTTGGGTGGAAAAAGTCCATGTATAGTAGACCAATCAGCATCGCTCGACTATACTGCAAAGAAAATTGCCTGGAGTAAATTGATGAATGCAGGTCAGACCTGCATTGCACCTGATTATGTGCTTGTGCACCGTTCTGTAAAAGACCAACTGGTTTCCAAACTCAGAGAAAATTTTAAGCAAATGCATGGGGAGGATCCTTCAAAAAGTGAAGATTTTGGAAGAATCATCAATGCAAAAAGATTCAAGAGTATTGCAGCATATCTTACCCAAGGAAAACTAGTTACAGGGGGTAGGCATAATGAAGCTGATCTTTATATTGAGCCAACCATTCTTGAAGATATTTCTATGAATGATTCAGTGATGCAGATGGAGATATTTGGCCCGGTTCTTCCTGTTATTGCTTACGACTCAAATGAAGAAGTTATAAAGTGGATTGAAAAAAATCCATTCCCTCTTGCGCTGTATGTTTATGCAGAAGATAAGAATGTACAGGACTATTTTATTTCAGCTGTGCGATTTGGAGGGGGTGCAATTAACAATGGGATCATTCATTTAGCCAATCCCCATCTTCCTTTCGGCGGTGTTGGTCTGAGTGGTACCGGACAATACCATGGTAAATTTGGGTTTGATACATTTACGAGACCCAAAGCAGTTTTGCATTCAAGGTCTTGGTTCGATGTTCCACTTTGGTATGCCCCATACAAGGGCAAAACAAGTTTATTGAAAAAGATTTTCAAATTCGCTTAATCTATGTAATGGGAAATAAATTTATAAAAATTGGAATTGCAGTAATCATGGTTTCGGCTATTGCATATGCCTGTACTGCATCTAAAACATCAACCAACATGAGTTCCAGACAAAATATGCTAAAGAAGTTTTATCCTGTACTTACCAATGTAACACGGTTTTTTGGGGTAAATAGCAAAGTGGTACTACCTGCAACAATTGCCAGTCCTGTTTCTTCCATTTACAACATTCCATTTGAGTTGATTAACGGGGACACTTCGAATTTGTCGGTTTACAAAGGGAAAAAGATTATTATCGTGAATACGGCAAGTGATTGTGGTTATACAGGTCAATATGAAGAGTTGCAAAAATTGTATAGTCAGCGTAAATCTGAAATTGTCATTATCGGATTTCCTGCAAACGATTTCAAGCAACAAGAAAAAGGGAGTAACGAAGAAATTGCATCGTTTTGTAAAAAAAACTATGGGGTTGAATTTCCTTTGGCAATGAAAGCAACGGTAATTAAAAATGATCATCAACATGCCATCTTCAAATGGTTATCTGATCCATCTCAAAATGGTTGGAATACACAGGCTCCTTCATGGAATTTTTCTAAGTATGTACTTGATGAAGATGGAAAGTTAATTGGTTATTTTGATCCCGGTGTTAGTCCACTTGGTAATGATTTTTCAAAAATTTTAGATACTCCTAAACCCTAGTTTGGATGGTTAGTCAAGATGAACAAATGTTGGTATTGGTGAATGAACAGGATGAAGCAATTGGCACCATGGAAAAAATGGAAGTGCATCAAAAAGGATTGCTACACAGGGCCTTCAGTGTTTTTTTATTTAACAGCAGAGGGGAAATGTTTTTACAGCGCAGGGCTTTAAAGAAATACCATAGTGGGGGTTTATGGACCAACGCTTGTTGTAGTCATCCTTATCCAACAGAAACGCCTGTAGCTGCTGCTATGCGGAGGATGAAAGAAGAGCTGGGTTTTACTACTCAGGTTGAATCGGCATTTTCATTTATTTATAAAGCGGCTTTGGACAATGAGCTAACTGAGTATGAATTTGATCATGTATTGATTGGTAATTATGATGGAGACATATTGCTCAATGAGGATGAGGCAGCTGATTACTGTTTCCGCTCGATAGAAGACCTCAAAGAACATCTTGCCCAATATCCGGCCAAATATACTGCCTGGTTCAAAATTGCACTTCCCATGTTAGACGAGTATTTAATTAGAAATAAGATGAGTATACATGAAGCCTAAAAAAGCAATTGTTGTTGGCGCAGGAATTGCTGGAATTGCTACTGCTATTCGATTATCCTTGAAAGGATTTGAAGTGGAAGTACATGAAAAAAATACAGTCGCAGGCGGTAAAATGTATTTAATTGAAAAGGGGGGTTATAAATTTGATGCTGGGCCTTCTCTATTTACCCAGCCTGCAAATATCGAAGAATTGTTTACACTCGCTGGAGAAGACATAAAAAATTACTTTCAGTACGATTCCCTTTCACTTGCTTGTAGGTATTTTTTTGAGAATGGGAAGCAGGTAAATGCGTATACTTCTGCTGAAGCCTTTGCCAATGAGATGGAAGAAAAGCTAGGAGAACCGAAAGCGCATGTGTTGCGTTATTTGCGCAACGCTGAAAAAGTATATGAGGCAGTTGGACAAATATTTCTCAATTTTTCATTGCATAAAGCAGCCACATGGTTGCATCCAAGGGTATTAAAAGCGCTGTCCACTGTTAAGTTTTCTTATTTATTCAATACGTTGAATGAATTCAATCACCATAATTTTTCTACACCAGAGGCGGTCCAAATTTTCAATCGTTTTGCTACCTACAACGGAAGTAATCCTTATAGTGCGCCAGGCATGTTGAGTTTGATCCCGCATTTGGAGCAGAACCAAGGCACTTTTTATCCTACCGGAGGAATGATTAGTATTCCCAATGCTTTAGTGGCCCTAGCAGAAAAAAAAGGAGTAAAGTTTGTGCTCAACAGCACTGTAAAAGAAATTGTAGTAAAGGATAAAAAAATCTGTGGCATAACAAATGAAAATGGATTTGTTTCTGCTGATTTGGTGGTTAGCAATGTAGACAGTTATTTTACCTACAAGCAGTTATTGGGGGATGCTGCTTCTGCAAAAAAAATTCTCAAGAACGAGAGAAGCAGCAGTGCTTATATTTTTTATTGGGGAGTGAAGAAATCATTTCCTGAGCTCCATTTGCACAATATCTTTTTTAGCGCGTCTTATCAGGAAGAGTTTCAGCATCTTTTTGTGAAGAAGCAATTTTTTCATGATCCCACCATTTATATCAATGTTACTTCTAAAATGGAAAGTGGTCAGGCCCCTGAGGGCTGCGAAAATTGGTTCGTGATGGTCAATGCCCCTGCAAATACGGAGATGGATTGGAAGGCTCAACGCGAGGAATTGAGGAGAAATGTAATTACCAAATTGAATCGCATGTTGTCTACTAACATAGAAGAGCATATCGAGGTAGAAGAGGTGCTAACACCGTTAGACATTGAGCAAAAAACAGATTCTTACAAGGGATCTCTTTATGGGACCAGTTCCAATTCGAAATGGGCCGCTTTTTTGCGACAAGCTAACTTCTCTTCCCAATTAGAGGGTCTTTATTTTACAGGCGGGAGTGTACATCCAGGAGGAGGTATTCCATTGTGTTTGAAAAGTGCAAAAATAGTTTCAGAAATGATTGGCTAGTATAGCGAATGGCAAAAAACAAAGAATATCTTCAACCATTGGTCAGTATATTGGTTATTTAAGTATGCCCATAAACCTTCAATCCTTCTTGCCCAACTACGCATTTTTCAGGAATCCCTTGAAATGGTCAATTTTTTTGGCCTTGTTGGTGCATGTTTCTGGAGCTATTGGTATCGGATTTTTTAATCGACAGTTTTTTGTTGGGTTTACCGCCCTCAATCTTTTTTTGATGTTTCTTTTGTTGCTGTGGAATGAAGCTGAACTCAACAGCAAGCTATTGAAAGCATTTCTATTTGCATTTTTTGTTGGAATACTCACCGAAATTGTTGGCGTAAATACAGGCATGTTGTTTGGAAGTTATCATTATGGTAGCGTATTTGGAGAGAAAATCAAAGGGGTGCCAATTTTAATTGGACTGAATTGGTTTTGTATAGTCTATGCTTCTCATCAAATCGCTCTTTCCCTCAGCATTAAATTTAAATTTAACTGGGTTGGTACTTCGTTAACTACATCCACAATCGCGACCATTTTTGATTGGATCATGGAGCCCGTAGCCCTAAAGCTTGGATTTTGGCACTGGCAGGACAATGAAATACCAATATTTAATTATATGAGTTGGTTTGGAGTCTCATTTTTAGTCGCCTTGTTCTTCTCCTGGCTTGGCATTAAAAAGACCAATAGATTCGCACTGTACCTGCTGCTGATACAAGTTGTGTTCTTTGTATTTCTTAATTTATTCCTTTCCTAAAGGTGATTTTTAGCAAAGTTCATGTAAAAGGGATGGGTTATATATGACTGTCAAAAGAAGAGCACATGATTAAAATCATCTTTTTTCACCCAACAACCAGCTTGGTTTTCTTTCCATCGTTTTGAGTCCGTATGTCTCTATGCATTTGCGAATAAGGCCAATGGCCGCTTCCATGATTCCTGGTCCACCTCCTCTGAGTACCGTAAAACCCAGTTTAGCCCCCTCAGCAGCAAATCTTCTGGTGAGGTCGTAATAAGGACTATCCTCCTTGAACCAGGCAGAGCCAAAAATGGTCACGCATGGTCCTGAAAAATGTAACGCACGGAAGCCTCTGATAAATTCAATACAGACCTTGATCACGAACTTGAAGTCTGACCATCTTGAACGCGGGCCATCTAAAAATTTAATTCTTTTTGCGGCATGTTTCAAATATAAAAAGGCCCTACAGATGCGGGGCAATATGTTCAGGCAATGATTTTTATTTCACTTTTTCATAAGAGAGGGATGCCTGATGACTTTGGGTAGGGTTGGATTTTTGGTTTTTGTTTTGGATGTTGGATTTACGGGCTTTTGGATAGGATGATTCGGATTTTCGTTTTCGGCACCATGGAAATGGTCTGTCATCTGCAATATGAAACTACTAAATTCTCTTCAATAATCCTAAACATAATTTGCTAAAGTTTTATTAATTAAGTGTTTATACTGAATTAAGCACTATTTTGATTACTAATAAAATTAGCATATTATTGCTAATAAAATTAGTATTTATGGATGGGGAAATTTATTACCAAGCAGCCTACAGCGGCTCAAAAACCTTTCAACAGCAGGAAGTGAAAACAGCCAATGCCACTGGGTTTGGTGCAGCTTCAGACGACTATGCCGAAAGAGGCATCGACCTCAACGAACAATTGATTCGAAACAAGCCGGCCACCTTCTTCATGCGGGTATGCGGCGAAGCCATGGTTGGGGCAGGTATTTTTGATGGCGATACGGTGATTGTTGATCGAAGCATCAAACCGATGAGCGGAAAGATTGTAATTGCGGTACTTAACGGCGATATGTTGATTCGAAGACTCGATAAAGGGTTCAATAAAATTCGTTTACTGCCCGAAACCAACAGACTTTCACCTATAGACGTGGATCCTCTTTCAGAATTTTCTATCTGGGGTGTGGTTACGTATGTGATTCATCAGGTATAGCAGTAGACCCGAATTCATTTTTCATCACTACAACGTACACGATGTTTGCCATTGTTGATTGTAACAGTTTTTATTGTTCTTGCGAACGCTTGTTCAGACCTGATCTTCACAACAAGCCCGTTGTGGTATTGAGCAACAACGATGGCTGTATCGTTTCCCGCAGCGATGAAGCCAAGCGTGCAGGTATTGATATGGGTGCACCTTTGTTTGAAAGTCGACAATTAATCAAAGAAAAACAGGTGGCTGTTTTTTCTTCTAATTATCACCTGTATGGCAACCTAAGCATGCGTGTGATGGATACCCTCCGGGCATTGGCTGATGATGAAGTCCATCGCTGTGTGGAAGTCTATTCTGTAGACGAAGCATTTATCAATGTAGATCATCTGCCAGTAGGCCACCTACAACCGTTTGCAGAAAAGTTAAGGGATGTGGTGGTGGGATGGACGGGCATTCCAGTTTCGGTAGGTATCGCACCCTCTAAGGTATTGAGTAAGGTGGCAAACCGCATTGCTAAAAAAGACAAGCAAAAAACGCAGTGTGTAATGGTATTGGACAACGATGAAAAAGTGCAACAGGCATTAATGGCTACTGATGTAGCAGACCTTTGGGGCATTGGTAGGCGTTATGCACGCAAACTCAAAGACCTTTATGGTATAAATACTGCATGGCAACTTAAACACATGCCCATTGAATGGGCCAGAAAAAATTTAGGTGGAATTGTAGGTGTGCGTATGATTAAAGAACTCAATGGGGAGTCGTGTATTCTGTTGAAAAATCCGTTGGAAAAGAAAAAAATGATTGCTACCACAAGGATGTTTGGTAAACCCGTTTTTACCTTGCAAGAAATAAAAGAAGCCGTGGCTACCTATACAGCACGTGCAGCAGAGAAATTAAGAAGACAAAACAGCGCCGCAACTACGTTGGACGTATTTGTAGTTTACAATGGGATAGAAGGGCAACCCTATACGTATGAGCCCAAACACCTGTACAATCATTTTTTACTGCTGAAGCCTACTTCAGATACGGCGCAGCTCATCAAAACGGCTTTGCCCTTGGTAGAGTCCTTGTATAGAAAAGGCGCTAAGTACCTTAAGGCGGGGGTTGTGCTTGGGGGCTTGGTGCCTGATGATGCCCTACAAGGAAATCTTTTTGCAACTTCGAACGTGCACCAAAACCGCGCTTTGATGCAGGCACTAGACAATATCAATTTCAGTATGCGGGATGACATGGTGAAGTTTGCTGCATCTGGCTTGTCTAGAAATTGGAAAATGCGACAAGAAATGAGGAGCAAAAGATTTACCACCAGGTGGGATGAGCTTTACTTGATTAAGGACAAATAAGGGACGGCTTTCTGCCTTGATAGCTTGGTGCTAATTGTATAACTTTGGCACCTAAATAAAATTGTATGTCAAAAGGACCTGTTTCTCAATTTATTCAACACCATTACCGTCACTTCAATGCTGCTGCACTTGTGGATGCAGCAAAAGGATATGAACAGCATTTGCTTGAAGGAGGTAAAATGATGGTGACACTCGCAGGTGCCATGAGTACCGCAGAATTGGGCGTTTCACTTGCTGAAATGATCAGACAGGGAAAGGTAGATATTATCTCTTGCACAGGTGCAAATCTGGAAGAAGACGTCATGAATCTGGTTGCGCACTCGCACTATAAGCGTGTTCCTAACTACCGAGATCTTACACCACAGCAAGAATGGGAATTGCTAGAGCAAGGATTGAACAGGGTAACCGATACCTGCATCCCGGAAGAAGAAGCATTCAGGAGAATTCAACACCATATTGTAAAACTTTGGAAGGATGCTGATGCCCAGGGCGAAAGGTATTTTCCACACGAGTTCATGTACAAGCTTTTGAAAAGCGAAGTAATGAAGGCGGATTATGAAATTGATACCAAAGACAGCTGGATGATTGCAGCCATGGAGCGTAACCTTCCTATAGTTATTGGTGGTTGGGAAGACAGCACAATGGGCAACATCTTTGCTTCTTATATCATTAAAAATGAAATGAAAGCCACCACCATGAAAAGTGGTATTGAATACATGGTTTGGTTGTCTGATTGGTATCGCCAAAACAGTGGAGGTAAAGGAGTAGGCTTCTTCCAAATTGGCGGTGGTATTGCAGGTGATTTTCCTATATGTGTTGTTCCAATGATGTACCAAGATTTAGAATGGCACGACGTTCCTTTCTGGAGTTATTTCTGCCAAATCAGTGATTCTACTACTTCATATGGTTCTTATTCTGGTGCAGTACCCAACGAGAAAATTACCTGGGGGAAATTGGATATACATACTCCTAAATACATTGTAGAGAGTGACGCTACCATTGTAGTGCCCTTGATTTTTGCATATATATTGGGTTGGTAATGGAAGAGGAAAAAAAGCAGTCGGTGCTTACTTTTTATTGCGACCGTCTTCAGCAAAACGGATGGGAGGAAATTGTCCTTCGTGATGAAGCTACAGGCTGCAAGGCAAGCATCATTCCCGCTGCTGGTGCTATCTTGAATAAATTAGAGGTGGTACACAAAGGAAGCGTTTACAATATTGTTGAAGGTTTCAAAGACGCTGAAGATTGGAAAGCCAATCTTACCAATGGTTTTAAAGGGTCTAAGCTTTCTCCTTATGTATGTAGACTAAACAATTCTACTTATAACTGGGAAGGTCAACAATACAAGTCCGATAAGTTTATTTTAGACGGACACGCAATACATGGACTATTATATGACGTGCCACACGAAATTCAAATTGCTGAGGCCTCTGCATTCATGTGCGAATGTAAACTACTATACAGATACAAAGGAGATCATCCAGGATATCCTTTTGCTTTTGACATGAATGTGCGGTATCGGTTGGAAGAAGCAAACCGGCTAACCATCATCACTACAGTCCATAACCGAAGTGGAAAGACCATCCCTATTTCAGATGGTTGGCATCCTTATTTTAAATTGGGAGAAACCATCGATACAGCAACCCTACAATTCAATTCTAAAACACAATTGGAATTTGATGATAACTTAGTGCCAACAGGGAAAAAAATCAGAAATTCAAAATGGTTCAAAGGAGATAGCTTAGCAAATGTATTTTTAGACAATGCATTTCTGTTGAATATGGATGAGCCTATGCCACATTGTACATTGAAAGATGATCAATTGGGACTTGCTTTGCATATTTATCCAGAGCGGTCTTATCCCTATCTGCAGATATATACACCTCCACATAGGAAAAGCATAGCCATCGAAAACCTTAGTTCAGCTCCAGATGCGTTTAATAATAAAATGGGACTGATTGAATTGGGTCCGGAAGACAGCCAAGCATTTCAAACCCGCTACCGTATTGAATCCTTGTCATCTAACTACGATAGTACGCCAATTCTTTAATGAGTTCTTGTTGCTGCAATTGTTCATATTCATCTTCAAGTGTAACCAGTTTTGTATCCCACGTATGTAGTTGAGGAAATAAGTACGTGAATTGACCAGGTATTCTTTTTTATAAATTAATAGTGGGGACTTACAAAGAATGCTGATGACGGTCACCCAGCCACCTAATTTTTATCAATTTGGGCTCCTAAAATTCGAACTTTGTGGGCTATACCTGTGTTTAAAAGCTGTAACTTAGATTAACTTTTATTGGGTATGGTAGCTGTTTATTTTCTTTTAATTGTACTGGGTGTTTTTCTCTTCATGGAAGCGATTACTTGGTGTACACACAGGTGGGTGATGCATGGCTTTCTTTGGTATTTACACAAAGACCACCACCAAGTTGAACCGGGGTTTTTTGAAAAAAATGACGCTTTTTTTATCATTTTTGCCTTACCCAGTATGATGTGTATCATCTACGGGACAGAACCCGGGAAATGGTGGTTGCAAGCAATTGGTTTTGGTATAATGGCTTATGGGATGGCTTATTTTTTGATACATGACGTTATTATCCATCAGCGGTTCAAATGGTTTTCAAGGAGCAACAATACCTATATTCGCTCTATTCGTTGGGCACATAAAATGCACCACAAACATTTAGGTAAGCATGATGGGGAGAGTTTTGGTATGCTTCATGTCCATAAGAAATATTGGGATAAAGTAAGACGCGACAAACAGCTCATGAAAGACAAGCGGGTTGAATATGCTCCAGAAGCCTGATTACGACTATATCATTCTTGGTGGGGGTTGTGCTGGTCTAAGTTTGATCATGCACATGCTTACGTCTTCCCATCTTTCCAACAAACGGATACTTTTAATTGAAAAAGAAGTTAAGGACAAAAACGACCGTACCTGGTGTTTTTGGGAAAAAGGCAATGGATTTTTCGAAAGTATCGTTCATCGTAAATGGAATCATGCATGGTTTCATGCAGACGGTTATTCATCTCTTAAGACGCTAGGGCCTTATGCTTATAAAATGATAAGGGGATTAGATTTCTATCAGCATTGCTATGCTGTTATGCGAGAATCGGGTAGAGTAGATTTACTGCATGAATCTGTTAAGAAAGTAAATAACGCAAACGGACTAGTTGTCGTAACAACACAGAATAAGGTTATTCAGGGAAAATATGCATTCAATAGTATCATGGCAGAACAAACTGCGTACAAGAAAGATGACCTGGTTTTGTTGCAACACTTCAAAGGATGGATTATTGAAACGCCTTCCGCATTTTTTGATACTGAAAATGCCACGTTGATGGATTTTCGAGTGAATCAGGATGAAGGAACCACTTTTATTTATGTAATGCCCTTGTCACCTACTCAAGCACTTGTTGAATATACATTGTTTACATCTTCATTGTTAAGTGATGAACATTATGAGTGGGCACTTAAAAATTATATTGCAGAATATTTGAAGTTAAATGAGTACAGCATAAAGGAAAAAGAATTCGGTATCATACCCATGACCAATCACCAGTTCTCTGTTGGAGAGGGTGCTGTCATCAATATCGGAACTGCTGGGGGACAAACAAAGCCGTCTAGTGGTTATACATTTAGATTTATTCAAAAGCATGTTCACGCAATTGTTGGATTACTTGATGAGGGGAAACACCCTTTGGTGAAAAAATCGCTTTTTGAGAAGCGGTTTATGTGGTTTGACAGCGTGCTTTTGTATATTCTGTATCATAAAAAAATGCCTGGTGCACGTGTTTTTTCATTGATGTTCAGCAAGAATAAAATTAGTCGCATTTTTAAATTCCTCGATAACGAAACAGCACTTCACGAAGAACTTGTTTTGTTGAATACCCTCCCTCAATGGCCATTCATGATGGCCGGATTCAAGGTAATGATGAAATAAGCGTTACATTCATTTGTATTTACTCGTGTCTCACTAATTTGAAATTGTATGAAAAAACGGTTTATATTTTTATCACTGTTTGTTTATTTAACCTTATTTGGAATTTCCTGTAGTAAATCTTCAACTCAAATTTCTGTACAACCCACTCCTCCAGCAAGTACTAAAAACGGTGTTGCAGTATGGATTACACAGGCTGATCAAAGTTTAAAATTAATTAAACAAACATTATCATCTGCAACAGGATCTCTGCCCAATACCGCTAGTGTAATTGCTTTAGATGTAACAAATACTTTTCAAGAAGTGGATGGTTTTGGATTTACACTCACAGGGGGAAGTGCTACTTTGATTAAGAAGTTACCAGCTGCTTCAAGAACAGCATTGCTTAATGAACTTTTTGGAAGGTCTGAAACTGCAATAGGGGTGAGCTACCTTAGGGTTAGTGTTGGAGCTTCAGATTTAAGTGCTTCTGTTTTTAGTTATAACGATTTGGCAATTGGACAGACAGACATAGGGTTAACCCAGTTTACACTTGCGCAAGACACCATCGATTTAATACCTGTTTTACAAGAGATTCTATCGATTAATCCTGCTATCAAGATAATGGCAAGTCCTTGGAGTCCGCCAGTTTGGATGAAGGACAACAAATCAAGTGTTGGTGGAAAATTAATGAAAGAATTTTATCCAGTTTACGCCAATTATTTTGTGAAGTACATACAGCAAATGAAATTGAAAGGCATAACTATTGATGCAGTTACCATTCAAAATGAACCCATGAATCCCAACAACAACCCCAGTCTAAAAATGGAGGCGGTTGAGCAAGCAGATTTTATCAAAAATCATTTGGGACCTGCATTTAAATTGAACAATATTGCTTCTAAAATAATTATATGGGATCATAATTGTGATCTGCCACAGTATCCAATGGACATCCTTGCTGATCCTGCTGCAAATACATTTATTGATGGATCTGCTTTTCACTTGTATGGAGGAAATATCAGTGCATTGTCAACTGTGAAAGCAGCCTATCCGAATAAAAATATTTATTTCACGGAACAATGGACAAGCAAGGATGGAGAATTTGGAGGTGATTTACAATGGCACATTAAGAACGTCATCATTGGTTCACTTCAAAATTGGAGTCGCGTTGCGTTAGAATGGAACCTTGCCAATGATGCAAGTTTTGGTCCGCATACCCCCGGTGGTTGCACAGCATGTAAAGGCGCATTAACCATCGATGGTTCAATCATTACGCGGAATGTGGCTTACTATATTATTGCGCATGTATCAAAATTTGTAACTCCCGGATCTGTCCGTATCGCTCATACACCTGTAGCGGGTTTCCCTTCAGTTGCTTTTAAAACACCAGAAGGCAAATTGGTCCTGCTTGTGTTGAATGAATCTGGCAATACACAAGCTGTGCATGTTGTGCAGGGGGATAAATGGGTTCGCGTAGAATTAAAAAATGGATCAGTTAGCACTATAATAATTTAAAAATGAAGTTTAAAATCTCGAATTTAGTTTTTGTTCTACCGCTTTTAGTCCAGTTTTTTTTGGTGTCATGTAAAAAAAAGGAAACACCCGAAACGCCTGTTGCAAAAACTTTTCAATTGCAACTTGTTGAATTAGATGGATCGCTTGTTAGCACATCATTGACAAAAGAGGTGGGTCGGCAGCCAAAAATAATGCTAAGTTTTTCTGCTCCACTTAATCGAGCTAAAGTGCTTTCATCAATTGTTTTAGGAGAGAGTGCAACCAATCGTTCTTCATTAACGCTTACTTACTTGAAAAATGATTCAGTATTGGTGGTAACTCCTGAGCAGCCATTAAAGGGACTAACAAAATACCAATTCAATATTAGTTCATCTTTAGAAGCAGCTGATGGAAGTAAAATTAATGGCATTTATGAACTGCTTTTTCAAACAGGCTTTGATGCTGTTGATAAATTTCCTCAATTGGCTGATGATAAATTGTTGGATACTGTTCAAAGAAGAACTTTTGCTTATTTCTGGGAATTCGGACATCCTGTTTCTGGTTTGGCAAGAGAAAGAAATACTTCAGAAGATATTGTTACATCTGGTGGTAGTGGTTTTGGTATTATGACCATCCCTATAGCAATTGAAAGAAATTTCATAACTAAGGGAGAAGGGTTAGAGCGCATGAAAAAAATTGTTGGGTTTTTAAAAAATACAGCACAACGGTTTCATGGTGCATTTCCACATTGGTTGAATGGGCGCACGGGTACAGTAATTCCATTCAGTCAAAAGGATAATGGAGCGGATCTTGTTGAGACATCTTATTTGATTGCAGGGTTGCTGACTGCCCGTGAATATTTTATTGGTGGTAGTCCGGATGAAATTGCCCTTCGAAATGACATTACCAGTATATGGGAATCCGTTGAATGGTCGTGGTTCCGTAAAAATGGAGAAAATGCATTGTATTGGCATTGGAGTACCAATTTTGGATGGGATATGAATATGAAAATCCAAGGATGGAATGAGTGTTTAATCACTTATATTTTAGCAGCTTCTTCACCAACATATGGTGTCCCAAAAGAAGTCTATGATCAAGGGTTTGCACGAAGTGGAGGGCAGGTATCTAACCAAAGCCATTATGGTTTTCAACTTCCTTTAGGACCTTCTTTAGGTGGTCCATTGTTTTGGTCTCACTATAGCTTTTTAGGTGTAAATCCATTTGGGCTTAAAGATGCCTATGCCAATTATGAACAGCAGGTGGTCAATCATAGTAAAATCAATCACGCTTACTGTGTAGAAAATCCGAAAAAATTTGCAGGGTACAGCAACGTGTGTTGGGGTCTGACAGCTAGCGATATTCCAAATAATGGATATGCTGCCAATGCTCCTGGTAATGATATTGGTGTAATTACACCCACGGCTGCGATTTCATCGTTACCATTTACGCCTAAAGAAAGTATGGATGCATTGAAATTTTTCTATTACAAGCTTGGTGATAAATTATGGGGACCTTATGGCTTTTATGATGCATTTTCCTTTAAGGATTTGTGGTTTGCAAGTTCAACTTTGGCCATAGATCAAGGTCCTATTGTCATCATGATTGAAAATCATAGGTCTCAACTTATCTGGAACCTATTCACAAAAAGTGCAGAAATAAAGACCGGTATGCGTGCATTGGGTTTTTCCGCTCCGTATCTTTAAGCTATTCAACTAGCAAAAGCCATTATGAAAAAGTTATTCTTCTTTTTTGTCTTCTTGTTTTCTATCATCAGCGTTTCTGCACAGCAAAAAACCTATTGCAACCCCATCAACATTGATTACGGCTATACGCCAATTCCCAATTTTTCTACTTGGGGTAAGCACCGTGCTACAGCTGATCCAGTTATTGTGAATTATAAAGGAGATTATTATTTGTTTAGTACAAACCAGTGGGGGTATTGGTGGAGTAGCGACATGAACAATTGGAATTTTGTATCAAAAAAGTTTCTTCGTCCTTGGCACAATGTATACGATGAGCTTTGTGCACCAGGTATAGGTATTGTAGGAGACACCATGCTGGTATTTGGGTCTACTTATTCTAAAAACTTTACCCTGTGGATGAGTACAGATCCGAAAGCAAACGACTGGAAGCCATTGGTAGATTCATTGGATATTGGCGGATGGGATCCCTCATTTTTCACAGATGATGATGGCAGGTTTTATATGTATAATGGAAGTAGCAATCGCTGGCCTTTGTATGGTGTTGAGTTAGACAGAAAGACCTTTAAGCCCATAGGCACAAGGAAAGAATTATTCGGATTGGATAGCTGGCGTTATGGTTGGCATAGGTTTGGAGAGTATATGGACGATACTTTCTTAGATGGATTTCTAGAAGGTGCAGAAATGGTGAAGCACAATGGAAAATATTATTTTCAATATGCAGGTCCGGGTACCGAATTCAGTGGATATGCAGATGGTGTGGCCGTTGGAGATGGGCCACTTAATTATTTCCAAAATCAATCTGATCCATTAAGCATGAAAGCAGGTGGATTTGCACGTGGAGCAGGGCATGGTGCAACTTTTCAAGACAACCAGAAAAAATATTGGCATGTATCTACCATGGTAGTTGCAGTAAAAAATAATTTTGAACGCCGATTGGGAATATGGCCTGCAGGTTTCGATAAAGATGATGTGATGTATTGCAATACTGCTTTTGGCGATTATCCTCATTTTCTCCCTGGAGATATGATTGACCACAAACAATCTCGTTTTACTGGATGGATGTTGTTGAACTACAAAAAGCCAGTGCAAGTATCTTCTACTTTAGGAAGTCAGTACAACGCCAACAATGCAGTAGATGAAAGCATCAAGACCTATTGGAGTGCTGCTAGTGCAAACAAAGGCGAATGGATTCAAACTGATTTGGGTCAAACATCCACAATCAATGCCGTTCAAATTAACTATGCCGATCAGGATGTTAGCTTTTTAGGTAAAACACTGAATGAGCAACACCAGTATTTGCTTTATTATTCATTGGATGGTAAAAAATGGAATGTATTGATAGACAAATCAGCCAACAAGAAAGATGTTCCACATGATTATATCGAATTGGAAAAACCAATCCAGGCGAGGTACATCAAACTTGAAAACATTCATATCCCTTCTGGAAAATTTGCAATTAGTGGTCTACGTGTTTTTGGTAACGGAAATGGAACAAAGCCTGAAGCTGTAAAAGATTTTTATGTATTAAGGACGGAAAAAGACAAGCGCAGTGCATGGTTAAAATGGAGTCCGGTTGATAATGCTTACGCATACAATATTTACTTTGGGACTGACCCCGATAAATTATATAACAGCATTATGGTGCACGATGCCAATGATTATTACTACAAAGGAATGGATAGTAAAAAGACCTATTATTATAAAATAGAAGCCATCAATGAAAATGGTGTTTCTCTTTCATCAAAAATTACAAAAGCTGAATAATACAAATAGAACATGAAAAAAATGCGCTTACTCTTATGCCTTGTATTGTTTGCAACACAAATACATGCCCAAGACCAAAAAATGAATGCCTTCATCACTGCTTTGATGGCAAAAATGACAGTAGAAGAAAAAATAGGACAACTTAACCTGATTACTCCTGGTTCTGGAATACTTACAGGATCAGTAGTGAGTACAGATGTAGAGGGAAAAATTAAATCAGGAAAGGTTGGTGGACTATTCGGTGTAATTGGTGCTGAAAAAGTGAAGCAAGCACAAGACATTTCCATGAAAGAATCGAGGTTAAAAATTCCTTTGCTCTTTGGTTCTGATGTGATACATGGGCATAAAACAACTTTTCCTATTCCTATAGGTGTTAGTTGTACTTGGGATACAGCATTGATTAGGCAAAGTGCAATTATTGCAGCAGCGGAAGCCACAGCGGACGGATTGAATTGGGCTTTCTCTCCTATGGTGGATGTGGCCCGCGATCCACGCTGGGGAAGGGTTTCTGAAGGTTCTGGTGAAGATCCATTTTTAGGAAGTCAGATTGCCATCGCTATGGTGAAAGGTTACCAGGGGGCTTCACTTGCAGACAAACAAACACTACTTGCTTGCGTTAAACATTTTGCTTTATATGGTGCAGCAGAAGGCGGACGTGATTACAATACGGTAGATATGAGCAAGATTAAAATGTACAATGAGTATTTGGCTCCATATAAAGCAGCTGTTGATGCAGGCGTTGCTACCATCATGAGTTCATTCAATGATGTTGATGGAGTTCCAGCAACAGGTAATAAATGGTTGCTGACAGACCTATTGAAAAAAGACTGGAAATTCAATGGCATGGTTGTGAGTGATTACACATCAGTTAATGAAATGGTCAATCACCGTATGGGTAACCTACAAGAAGTTTCTGCCCAATCGATCAAAGCAGGATTAGACATGGACATGGTGGGTGAAGGTTTTTTAACGACATTAAAAAAGTCGTTGGATGAGAAAAAAATTACCATGCTGGATATCGACCGTGCTTGTCGCAAAGTACTTGAAGCAAAGTATAAAGTAGGATTGTTCGATGATCCTTATCGTTATATTGATGCAGCACGTGGTGCTAAAGAAGTTTTGAGCGCAGATAAGCGTGCGTTTTCTAGAAAAATAGCTGGACAATCTTTTGTGTTGTTAAAAAATGAAAAGCAAATTTTGCCATTAAAGAAAACCCAAAAAATAGCATTGATTGGTCCGCTTGCCAATGATAAAAACAACATGCTCGGTACCTGGGCCGTAAGCGCAGATCCACAGCTATCCATTCCCGTATTAATGGGTATGCAGCAACAATCGAATGCAACAAGCATTGTGTATGCAAAAGGGGCCAATATTACAGACGATACTACGCTTGCAAAAAAAGTGAATGTATTTGGACTGCGTGTAGATATCGACAAAAGAACTCCTGACGCCATGCTACAAGAAGCCTTATCAACTGCAAATGCCTCAGATGTAGTGGTGGCTGTATTGGGTGAAGCCTCTGAAATGAGTGGAGAGGCGGCAAGCAGAAGCGATATCACATTGCCGGCAAGCCAGATTAAATTATTGAATGCATTGTACACAACTGGAAAACCTGTTGTTGTTGTTTTGATGAGTGGAAGACCCTTGGTACTGACCAACATGATTGAAGGTGCAACTGCAGTTTTACATGTATGGCATGCTGGTATTGAAGCAGGCAATGCGATAGCGGATGTGTTGTTTGGTGAAGTGAATCCATCTGGTAAATTGTCGATGACTTTCCCTTACAGTGTAGGGCAGATCCCTGTTTACTATTCACAGAAAACAACAGGCAGACCGATGGATCAAAACAATAAATTTTCAACCAAGTATTTAGATATTCCAAATGAGCCATTGTTTCCATTCGGTTTTGGATTGAGCTATACCCAATTTGCATATAGCGATGTAAAATTATCTTCTAATAAAATCAGCAAGTCTGAATCAATTACAGCTTCGGTAACGCTCACAAATAAAGGTCAGTATGATGGCGCAGAAGTAGTGCAATTGTACATTGAAGACAAAGTGAGAAGTATAACACCTTCTGCTAAAGAATTGAAGGGTTTTCAAAAGGTCAATTTAAAAGCCGGAGAAAGCAAAACAATTACTTTTAAATTAACCGAGGAGATGTTGAAGTTTTGGAACGCGGATATCAAATTTGTTTCAGAGTCCGGAGATTTCAACTTGTTGATTGGTGGAAATAGTCGCGATTTACAATCAGTGCCTTTCCGCTTACTCTAGTGATGGTTGCATAAGGCAAATTGTGTATCTTAAATGACCAAAACAACCAACTATGTTTAATGATACAGGCAATGCCATGTCTACCAATGGCCTCACAGCGCAAAAACTATTTATTCTTTCGCTCACGGCTTCTTTGGCTGGATTCATATTTGGATTTGATATGGTGGTCATATCAGGAGCAGATAAAGACATTCAACTATTGTGGAATACTTCACCATGGTTTCATGGATTCTTTATTATGTCGATGGCATTGTGGGGGACGGTGATTGGTTCAATTTTTGGAGGCAGGCCGACTGAAAAATACGGACGAAAAAAAATCTTGCTTTTGGTAGGGTTGTTATTTACTGTTTCAGCTTTTGGTTCTGCACTGGCACAAGATCCCTATACATTTTCTTTGTTTCGTTTACTTGGTGGAATCGGTATTGGTATTTCTTCAGTAGCTGCCCCCACCTATATTTCTGAGATTTCTACACCTTCTTCAAGGGGTAAGCTGGTGGCCATGTATCAATTTAATATTGTGTTTGGTATTTTGATTGCCTATCTATCCAATTATTTCCTTTCAGGAGTTGGTGGTGATAATGATTGGCGATGGATGTTGGGCGTAATGGTAGTGCCATCTATTATTTATACCATTGGAGTTCTATATATTCCAGAGAGTCCGCGTTGGTTACAAACTCAGGGATCAATAAATAAAGAAGAAATAGTAAGTGCAGCGATGCTCTTGCAACCTAAGTACAGCAGGATTATGTGGTTGGCTTTCATGATTGCTTTTTTCAACCAATGGTCGGGTATCAATTTTATTTTATATTATGCCCCTAGGATCCTTGCTGCTGCCGGTTTGGCTGAGCAGGAGTCACTTTTAAATTCCGTTGCTTTGGGTGGCACCAATTTGATTTTCACTTTTGTAGGCTTGTATTTGATTGATCGCTTGGGTAGGAAGACTTTATTGGTTATTGGTTCGTTTGGGTACATCATCAGTCTTGCTATGGTGGCCTACGCATTTTATGCTTCGGCTTCTTCTACTTTTCTACTCATCTTCTTGCTCGTATTTATTGCATCGCATGCAGTTGGACAAGGAGCAGTGATTTGGGTATTTATTTCAGAAATATTTCCTAACAAAGTAAGGGCACTTGGTCAGGCTTTTGGCGCAAGTATTCATTGGGTTTTTGCGGCTGTAATTACTTTGATTGCACCAATATTTATTGATGATGTCAATGGAATTTTTAAAGAAAACCCCTGGCCTATTTTTGCATTCTTTGGTTTGATGATGACTTGGCAATTGTTTTGGGTGCTCACCAAGGTGCCAGAAACAAAAGGTGTTTCCCTTGAAGAGTTAGAAAAAAAGTTGGTCGATTAACACTTGTATTTTATAATTATATTTTTGGAATGATGAAAAAGCAAATTGCTATTGTTGCCTTATTGTTGTTGTGTACTTCCTTTCTTTTTGCACAGACTTTCGAAGTGATGCTTCCCGCATCTATTTCAAATAAACCTTTGGATGGAAGGTTGTTGCTGTTGTTTTCTAAGTCTACTGCAGGCGAACCGAGATTTCAAATTAGTGATGATGAAGCCACGCAACAAGTTTTTGGAATGGATGTTGATCAATGGAAACCAGGAACCAAGAAGCAGTTTGATGCAAGTGCTTTTGGCTATCCTGTTGAAACCATTAAACAAATTACCAGTGGTAACTATAGGGTGCAGGTTGTTTTACATATTTATGAAACGTTCAAACGCAAAGACGGAAACATTGTAAAATTACCCATGGATAGAGGAGAGGGTCAGCATTGGAATATTGCCCCAGGAAATTTATATTCTAAAACCCAAGACATAAAGTATACACCTGAGACTAGCTTCAAGCTTATATTGAACCTTGATCAGAAAATTCCTCCAATAAAAGAACCAGAGGACTCTAAATATGTGAAGCACATCAAGATTCAATCCAAATTACTTACTGAATTCTGGGGGAGACCCATGTATTTGGGTGCGCATATTTTATTGCCAGAAGGATGGGAATCACATATAAATGTAAAATATCCATTGGCCATTTATCATGGTCATTTTCCCGATGATTTTGGTGGTTGGAGAACAACTCCACCAGACGAAAATATAGTTCCAGATACCGTGAAGCGCTTTAATTTAATAGGCTATAATAAAATTGTACAGCAAGAGGCCTATGATTTTTATAAGATGTGGACTGGCCCCGAATTTCCAAGAGTAATTGCCATAGAGATTCAGCATGCCAATCCGTTTTATGACGATTCGTATGCGGTGAATTCTGCTAATATTGGTCCCTATGGTGATGCCATTACCTATGAACTGATTCCTGAAATCGAAAAAAGGTTTAGGGGTATTGGTGAAGGATGGGCACGGTTTATGTATGGAGGAAGTACAGGAGGGTGGGAAGCAATGGCTGCACAGGTTTTTTATCCCGATCAATACAATGGTAGTTACGCTGCTTGTCCTGATCCTATTGATTTTCATCATTACATGACGGTCGATTTATACAACCATAAAAACGCTTATTACGCTGAAGGGCCATTTAGAAAAACACCAAGACCTGGACACCGTGATTACCTTGGTCACGTAAACGCAATGGTGAAAGATATGAATTTCAGAGAGTTGGCTTTGGGTTCAAAAGGAAGAAGTGGTGACCAGTGGGATATATGGGAGGCTGTATATTCTCCAGTTGGTAAGGATGGTTACCCCAAGCGTGTTTTTGATAAAAAAACAGGTGACATTGATAAAGCGGTTGTAGACTATTGGAAAGAAAATTTTGACTTGACCCATATTGTTCAAAGAGATTGGCCAAAGATTGGAGAAAAACTAAAAGGGAAACTTCACCTGTATGTTGGGGATATGGATAATTTCTATTTAAACAATGCTGTTTACAGTGCAGAAGACATGTTGAAGAAACTTTCCAATCCATCTTGTAACTGTGAAGTAGATTATGGAGATAGGGCAGAGCATTGCTGGAACGGAGATCATAAAAATCCAAACTACATCAGTAGACTAAGATACCATCGCATGTTTATCCCTAAATGGAGTGAAGAAGTAAAACTTCGTTCACCAAAAGGGGTTGACCTTCATTCTTGGCGGTATTGATCATGTGGCCCTGCGGGTCTTCATTTGCAAATCAAATTGGTTAAATTGACCCAATAAAAGCGACTAAGCGTCAATTATTATGAGAAAGTTGTTTTCATATATCTTGTTATTTTGTTTTATCCATAGTGCTGTTGGGCAGGAGCTGTTTTATTCTCCAGCCGAATCAGGTGTGGATGATTTAATAAAGTACGAGGCAATTGGTAGGCTAGGGAAACACATTTTAATTTACCGTGAAAACAAATCACAACATTTAATTAATGTGTACGGAAACTCCATGAATCTTATAAGGAAAGTAGAATTGAATTTTCTTCCCAAGGAGGTGTTGAAAATTGATTTTATAAACATGGGGGATAAAGCCGATTTGATTTTCCAATATGTAAACAAGAATTGGTTATATAGTGCTTTAACCTCAATTAATGAGGATGGGAAACTAACAACAGACCCAGTGATATTGGATTCTTTGTTGTTGAAAGATATTTCAGAATTTCCATTGTTTCAAGTGATTACTAATCAGGGAAAAAGCAAAGTCATGCTTTTTTATTTTCATCAGTCCAGCGAAAACTTAACACGAATAAGCACCAAATTATTTGGGAGTAATAAAATGGATTTGATTGACCGTGCTGAGCTTCTTGTATCTACGCCAGATGGGATTGACAAATTGACCCAATTTCAATTAGATAGAGAAGGCAATCTAATTTTTCTCCGTAACGAATTGAAAGAAGAGACAACAACCGATATTTCTAGATCTGATATTCTAATAAAGCCGGTTGGGATTGACGCAATAAAAAATGCAACCATTCAGTTTAATAAAATTGGCATCAAAGACTTAAAAATTGCAATCGATAATAAAAATTCAAGAGTGATTGCGGCATCAATTTTCACTTCTGGAAAAAAAATGCATGCGCAAGGAATATTTTCACTTGTTGTAGACATGTCTTCTGGCAATGTTTCTCACTGGCGACAAGAATATTTCTCAGATAGTTTACGTAAAGATGTCAAAATCAGACAAGCCAGAGAGAGCCAAATTTTTGATGATTATTTTTTGGATGAAATAATACCTTATACCAACGGAGGTTTCGCATTGTTGTTGGAATCTAGAACTACTGAAGGAACTAGGGGTATGGTGGGTGACAATCGAACATTGTATAGATCGGAACCACTACCACCCAGGGTTATCTATAATGGTAATACCGCAGATGGTAGTCTTTTTACTATGGTAAGAACTCCCTATCAACCATTTCAAATGCCTATTGAATCTTCTTCTCGTTCCTATATTAAAAATACAGCAGGGAACCTGGTTTTGTTTTCATTTAGTAATGAAAGTGATCTCCAGGATATTCAAATACTTAGAAAAGCACAATCTGAAGACCGTACTGCACATTTGATATCTTATGCATTGGTAAAGAGTGGATCGGGTATTCGATTTTTATACAACGAAAAAGATAAACCCGATATGAGTTTGCGTAGTGTTGGATTTGTTCCTGGTGATAGGTTAAAAAGAAATCCAGCTGTAAAAGGAGCTATTCCTAGTATGCGGTTCATGACGAGATACGCAACTCAAATCGGATCAAATGAATGTATTATACCCTGCACCAAATCTAATTATGGGAGTTTTGCGAGAGTTGTGTTTTAATTCATTTTCCATTTAGTTTGTATCTTGCGGGCATTAATAAAATAATACAATGACCTATAAAGCAAGTGAATCTCGTTATTCAAAAATCGCTTACCGCAGGTGTGGTAACAGTGGCTTGATGCTTCCATCTATTTCTCTGGGTTTATGGCATAATTTTGGACATGTAGATCTTCGGTCGAATTTTGAAAATATTTTGTATACAGCCTTTGACTTAGGGATAACCCATTTCGATTTGGCAAACAATTATGGTCCACCCCCTGGTAGTGCAGAATCCAACTTTGGTGCTATCCTAAAAGATGGATTTGGAAGATACCGTGATGAGATGATTATTTCTACCAAAGCGGGCTACACCATGTGGGATGGACCCTATGGAGATTGGGGAAGTAAGAAGTACCTGGTTGCAAGTTTAGACCAAAGCCTAAAAAGAATGGGCTTGGAGTATGTCGATATTTTTTACCACCATCGTCCAGATCCAAACACACCCATAGAAGAAAGCATGATGGCCCTAGATTTGATCGTTAGGCAAGGGAAAGCACTGTATGCCGGCATATCAAATTATCCCCCCGATCTGGCGCAAAAGGCCTTTGATGTTCTTCGAGAACTCGGAACTCCCTGCATAATTCACCAGCCCAAATTTTCTATGTTTGAAAGAACCCCTGAAGCAGGCTTGTTAGACACATTAGAAAAAAACAATATAGGATGTATCGCTTTCTCACCTTTGGCCCAGGGATTACTGAGTGATAAATACTTGAAGGGCATTCCTGATCAGTCTAGGGCGGCTAGAAATCCGTCTTTGAGTCCCGATCAAATAACTCCTGAAATGGTCTTAAAAATCACGAAATTGAATGATTTTTCGGCAAAAAGAGGCCAAAAACTCGCAGAAATGGCAATTTCTTGGTTATTGAAAGATGCGCGAGTTACTTCTGTTTTAATTGGAGCCAGTAAGGTTAATCACATTCATGATGCCTGCAGCGCGCATCAGCGGACAGACTTCTCAGAAACAGAACTTGCTGAGATTGAAGCTGTTTTGGCCAGTTAAATGATGAATAATTCGACTGCGTAAACAATAAATATTTTACTGCTTCGTTAATAATAGACTGATAACTAGCTTAGTGCAAACATTTTGTTTAGTTTATCGGTAAAATAAATTCAAAAATATTAAACAATTAATAGGTATCTATTTATTCCTAATGCCATGTTAAATGAATTTATTCATTAAGCTTTTAATAACGCACAAGGTCTAAATTAATATTCTTTTATATTATTTTGCACAATGAAAATCCGTCACATTTTTACCCTACTTGTAATCGTACTGATTGCTTCTTGTACACATGAAGTTATTAATTCACCAACAGATCCAGCCTCACCTATTGATGTTGGCCGCGGTGGCATAACACCAACCACTTCGGATACGGTTTGTTTCAATTCACAGGTTTTACCACTTTATGTATCTTATTGTGGATCCAATGGTTGCCATAGCGACATTAGCCGTGAGGAAGATGTAATTACCACTTCTTACACCCGTATCATGGAAGGTATCCGCGCCAAAAACGCATCCAGAAGTGAATATTACACCATCATTAATGGAGAGATGCCTCCAAGAGGTAGTCCACAAATGTCTGCCGATCAGAAAAATACTATATTAAAATGGATCAACCAGGGGGCCTTGAACACAAACTGTCTCAATTCATGCGATACGACTAAGTTCACCTTTAATGATCCAATTAAAACCTTACTTACCAATAACTGTCTTGGTTGTCATGGTACTAAACCAGGTTCGGGTAATGTTTTTTTGGGTGACTATGCAAGTGCAAAGGCCTATATAGGGGCTAACCCTACAAATTTCTTGAAAGTTATAAATCACGATCCAACAATTGCAGCTTCTAAGCGAATGCCTCCAGCAGGCAAGATGGTAGATTGCCAAATTGGTCAGTTTACTAAATGGGTCAATAAAGGATTTCCTCAATAATAATTATGAAGCATATTCTACTAATTACAGCAGCCTTATTTCTGTTCGGACTAAGTTCATGCTTTTACGACAAGGCTGATTTAATTTATCCTCAACAAACAACCTGTGATACAGCAACAGTAACTTATAGCGGGACAGTTGCACCCATTCTTACATCAAATTGTAATGGTTGTCATGGTGGAACAGCAGGAGCTGGTGCGGGTATAAAATTAGATACGTATCCAGCAGTCATGACTTATGTTACAAATGGAAGATTAATCAATTCCATGTTGCATAACGGAAAGGCATCAGCAATGCCAAAAGGAGGCTCCAAACTTGATGCTTGTACTATTAATAAACTTAATGCCTGGATAACAAAAGGCGCAACCAATAATTAAAATTTTAATCAATACTTTAGCATGAAAACTTCAATGACCAAAATTACACTTATCGCTACTTTTGTATTAACTGCATTCTCTAGCAATGCCCAAAAAGTGTATGCTACAAAAACTGGACAAGTCTTTTTTAATGCAACAGGGGGACTAGAAAAAATTGCAGCGGTAAACAACCAAACTGATTCAAAATTTGTTGGAGAAAACGGACAAGTAATTTTTGCAGTCCTTGTAAAAGGCTTCAAATTTGAAAATCAATTGATGGAAGACCATTTCAATGAAAATTATATGGAGTCTACAAAAATTCCAAAAGCTGATTTCAAGGGATTCATCACCAACATCAAAGAAGTAAATCTTGCAAAAGATGGTACATATCCTGTGAACCTCGATGGTAACCTAACCGTACATGGTGTTACCAATAAAGTGAGCACAACTGGTACAATGAAAGTTGCAGGTGGTGTTCCTGAAATGGAAGGTGCCTTCAAAATCAAATTAAAAGATTATAATGTAACTGGTCTATATATCGGAGAAAAAATTGCTCCTGAAGTAACCATCACTGTAAAATGCAAATACCAATAATGCGAGTTATAAATAACCTCAAGCTCATTGTACTGATCACAACCATGACATTACCATTGGCATCCCTTGCACAAATAGACTTATTTGCGGAAAAGGAGGAGCCGGTAACAGATATTGTGACTGCCACTTTCAAATCTACCCGTGTTGTTAATGGACATTCCATTGAAAATGTGGGTGCAGGCATACTAGACTTTAAAATACGGCACCGTTTTGGTCAGGTTAGCGATGGGGCCTATAACCTTTTTGGGTTGGATCTGGCGTCTATTCGTCTTGGACTCGACTACGGAATTACCAAAAATTGGATGGTGGGTATTGGAAGAAGTACATTCGAAAAACAATTTGATGCCTTTACAAAAATTAGGTTACTTTCTCAAACTACTGGCGCAAAAAATTTCCCCATTTCAGTGAGTTATGCAGGTACAGCAATTTATAAGTCGGTTAAAAATACAACCACGGCCTACGTTCCATATGAAAGTGACCGTTTGTCTTATGCACATCAATTGATCATTGCCAGGAAATTTGGCGATTATTTCTCACTCCAGTTGACCCCAACAATCTTCCATTATAATCTTGTTGAAAAACAAGATTTACCAAATGATTTCAAATCTTTGGGTATTTCATCGAGAGTTAGGCTGACCAAGCGTTTAAATCTTACGGGGGAATATTTTTACCGATTTGATAAAATTCCGGGTTACCAGAATTCGTTATCTGTTGGATTTGATATTGAAACAGGAGGACACGTGTTTCAGTTGCATATGACCAATTCGACTGGTATGACAGAAAGGACATTTATTAATGAAACGACCGGTGAGTGGGGTAAAGGAAATATCAGATTCGGATTTAATATCTCAAGGGTCTTCACAGTTAGAAAACCCAAAGAATTCAGAAACAAAGCAGCATTATGAAGAAAATAATTCTATCTATACTTGTACTAGCACTAGTTGGCGCAGCAGGTACTTATTACTATGCATTTGTATATTCCAAGAACAGAAAATTTGATATGGTTAATGCAGAAGCAATGACAATTGAAGCAAATGCTTTGGTTAAAGCGTTTCAGGAAAATGAAACCGAAGCAAATAAAACTTATTTAGATAAGGTATTGTTGATTAGTGGTTCTGTATCTGCTACAGATCAAACACAGACTGGAGATAGAACACTTACCTTATCTTCTGATGATCCTTTTGCAGGTGTTATGGTTACGCTTGATTCAACCGAGGCAGCAGCTATAAACATGAACGACAAAGTTACTGTGAAAGGTTTTTGTAAAGGCTTTTTGAGTGATGTTGTTATAACGGGTGCAATAATTGTGAAGTAATTTAATTTCATTCTTATAAAAAAAGACCCTTGTATTAATTATGCAAGGGTCGTTTTTATTTTCTTTCTAACCAAGATGGGTGTTTTGAATATCTTTGGGTAGATTAGCAATTGTAAAAAATGCGTATGAATTTCCCAATTAGAATTTTAGTCGTAGGCTGTGGTAACATGGGTGCATCTCATGCAAAAGCCTACCATGCAATGCCTGAGTTTCAAATTTGTGGTTTGGTTTCTACTGGAGCCAGTAAGCATAAATTAAATGCAGATTTGGGTGGGGTTTACCAGCTATTTGATAGCTATGCACAGGCATTGGAAGAAACCAAGCCGGACGCAGTTTGTATTTCTACCTATCCAGATACACATGAAGAATATGCTGTAATGGCATTTGAAAAGGGTTGTCATGTATTTATGGAAAAACCTATTGCAGACTCAGTTGCTGGTGCCGAACATGTTGCAGTATCAGCCAGAACTGCAGGGAAAAAGCTTGTGGTAGGGTATATTTTAAGACATCATCCATCTTGGATCAAGTTTATTGAAATAGCCCAGCAATTGGGTAAGCCCTTGGTGATGCGTATGAACCTCAACCAACAAAGCCATGGTTACATGTGGGATGTTCACCGTAACCTGATGAAAAGTTTGAGTCCCATTGTTGATTGTGGCGTTCATTATATTGATGTAATGTGTCAAATGTCGAGGTCAAAGCCTTTATCTGTAACTGCCATTGGCGCAAGGCTTACGAATGATATTCCTGAGGGGAACTATAACTATGGTCAACTACAAATCAGATTTGAAGATGGTTCTGTGGGTTGGTACGAAGCAGGTTGGGGACCAATGATGAGCGAGACGGCTTTTTTTGTGAAAGATGTAATTGGACCTAAAGGATGTATTTCAATAGTTGCAAAAGATGCCGGAGGCAAAGGGAAGTCAGATTCTATAGAAGCACATACCAAAACTGAATCGCTGCGTTGGCATCATGCTGACATCGACAGTAATAATGAATTCACCAATCAAGATGAGTGGATTGATTTAACCGATGAGCCAGATCATCAAGAATTGTGTAACAGAGAGCAATCTTATTTTTTAAAAGCCATTGTAGAGGATATCGACCTGACTGACCATATGGATGATGCAGTAAATAGTCTCAAAATTGCATTTGCCTGCGACGAAAGTGTTAGGACTGGCGCAGCTGTAAGTCTCTAGTAAGGGTGATTGGTAATTATTTTTTCCATCCCCATGGAGAAGGTGGTAAATCGACTGGCTTTGTAAGATCAAATTTTACAGTAAACAATCGGTCTGTGCCAATTCTTCTTAGGTTGTATGTGAATGAATTTTCATCGACAGTAATCCACCAAACATTTCCAAAAGCCGCTGGGATTATTTTTACCGTTTCTTCATCAGCTGGAAATATTTGCATGTTGGCTGAACCTGAATTTATTTGAGTGCCACCATATTGTGTTACCTTATCTTCAGATCCATCTTCGTGTCTGTGGTCGTGTTTCAATGTAATTGTATTCGCTCCATTTGTAAGTACCCAGGTTCTAGATCTGTTTTCTCCAACATGAAAAGAAATTTTGATTTCACCTTGCTTGCATGATATAATATGCATAACCAGTTGCTTCCCTTTAAAATCATCGGTAGTACCTTCGGTAATAACTCCTTCATAAGCTTTGCCGCAATGCTTTTCAAGTGCCGACCAAAACTTTGATACATTATTTTGTTCTTGTGCAATTAAATTACTTCCGATTAAAAGAAGCAAGAACAGGAGTAGTTTTTTCACTATGTAGTATTGAACTGTTTGAAAAATCAATGAATGATCACAGTGTCGTTATAGGGTAGTCGCTTTCGTTCACCATGAATTCCCTCTGGAGTTCCTTTGCCTACTGCTACAATCATATTTAATTCAGCTCCCTTTGGTAGTCCCAATGCTTTTCGTGCAAGAATAGGATCAAAGCCTTCCATTGGGCAAGTATCATATCCTTGTGCGCCAATAGCCAGCATAAAGTTTTGTGCAGCCAAAGCACAAGATTTTTGTACAATCACATTTTGATCTCGGTTACCATTGATTCGCATAAAAGGATTGCTAAAACCTTTTATAAAACAGATCACTCTTCTAATTAAAGTTGAAAAACCAAACCAATCTCTTCGATAGACCAAAGGCATTAAAATTCCATAATAATCTATTCCTCTCTTCTCTCGTTTAGTGGGTTCTCTATCACCTATCGCTTCTTTAACCAAGTTCAGGTTCCAATCTGCATGTGATTTCCAAAGGTCCCTTCTTCCAACAAATGCGATTAAATGTTTGGCAGTTTTTGCAGCTGATTGATTTAAGCAGATGGGATGGAACTTTTCTTGAACTGATTTGTCCTTGATCCAATGAAACTCCCACAACTGCATGTTGCTGCTGTTTGGAGCAAGTATGGCAAGTTCAATTGCTTTTTTAATTATTTCATCAGGCACTTCAATTTCTGTATCAAATTTTCTGTTTGATCTTCTGTTGTTGACGATATTTTCAAAAGCGGTAATACTCACGTTATTCAATTATATCGAATAGTTTCTAAATGCATTGACCATAAAGATTGCTGTGTCAGCAAATTCTTTTCCTTTATTCATTCTATCATGTGCAGCCCTTTCCATGGCCAGTTCTTCATTTTGTGTTGTTAAAATACCAAAGATGATTGGAATGGGTGATTGTGCAGAAATCTGACTAATGCCTTGAGTTACATATTGGCATACATATTCATAGTGGTCGGTATCTCCTTTGATGATTGCACCAATCACAACAATTGAATCAATTTGATTTTTATCTATCAGGAACTTGCTGTATGCGACTGTTTCAATGGCACCCGGACAAGTAAAGGTTTTAAATGGAATACCCAACGTTCTCAATTGGTTTTCACATCCGCTTAGTAATAAGTCGGTTATTTCTGTATTGAAATCAGATTTTACAATTGCAATCATTTTACTAGTTTAATGGAGTGTTTTGCAAAATATTTTTTAGTCTCTAAATAGTGTGTGTTGTGCTCGTTAAGGGTACTCGCTATGGTGTATTTCTTTAAAGGAATTCCAGCTTGATTAACAGCATCTATTTTTAATGGGTTGTTGGTAATCAAATCTCCATTTGTGATTTTATAGAATCTTAAAATCTCAATGGCATCTTGATAATTTCTTGCATCAGCCTGAAAACCAAGTTGTTCATTGGCTTCATAAGTATTTACCCCCTTCTTTTGGAGTTCATAAGTGGCAATCTTATTGCCAATGCCAATTCCTCTTCCTTCGTGTCCTTTTAAATGTATCAAGTAACCATGACCTCTTTCTGCAATAGCTGCTAATGCATCAGTAAGTTGTTTGCCACAATCGCATTTGAGGCTGTGGAATACGTCACCCGTTATACATTCACTATGAATTCTAATCAGCGGATCTACTGATGAATTTTTTTGAGTAGACAATACCGAATGTTCCATTCCTGTGAGTGTATTTTTAAACACTTCTATTGTAAATTCTCCGAATTCAGTCGGCAAGGTAGAACTGGAATACAATGAACAGTTAGGCAGAAAATGATTTGATTCAAAGTGAGTTTCAGTCGATCGAATATATTCAAGCAGTTGATTAATGCTGATGATTTTCAGTTGGTGTTGTTGAGCGAAATTGGCAAGACCATTTCTCCTCATCATCGTTCCGTCTTCTTCCATGATTTCACAAATAATTGCAGCAGGTGGTAGATCGCATAATTTACATAAATCTACAGCTGCTTCAGTATGTCCTTTTCTTTCTAAGAGACCACCTTTCTTTGATAAGACTGGGAAAAGATGCCCCGGTTTTATAAAATCTGATGAAGTAGAATTTGGATTTGCAACGAGTTGTGCAGTAATTGATCGGTCAAATGCAGAAATTCCTGTAGAAGTGCCATACTCGTTTACGGCATCAACTGCATCTAGAAATGCTGTATGGTGTGGATCTTTCTTATTACTTCTTTGTTTTTGTAAATCAAGTCGTATTGCAGTATTGTAGTCGATCGCTATGCAAACCAACCCTTTTCCGTAGGTCGCACAAAAATTCAGTTGATCGGGGGTACAAGAGGAAGCAGGAATGACAATATCGCCTTCATTTTCTCTATCCTCATCATCTACCACAATAATTGCCTTGCCATTTTTAAAAGCAATTAAGGCATCGGAAACACTATTGAACATGGTTGCTTATTAAAAGTTTTTCTGTGTATTTAGCCAGGATGTCGAACTCAAGATTCACCCAATCACCCGCCTTCAATTGGATGAAATTGGTTTTTTCTAAGGTTACAGGAATGATGCACAATTCAATATGGTCTTCGTCTACTTTATTAATAGTTAAACTGGTTCCATTCACTGCAATCGACCCTTTATAAACAACGTATTTTTCAAAAGGTTGGGGGATGTTTATTTTAATGGTCCAGGCTTGGCTGTCAGGGTCAATTGATTTGACCGTGCTTACTGTATCAACATGGCCCAAAACATAATGTCCGCCTAAATGCTGACCAGCTTTGAGGGGTAATTCAAAATTCACCTCAAATCCTGAACAGTAATGCTGGATTCTGGTTTTTGACAGCGTTTCATTGGAGGCGTAAAAACCTATTGTTTCCTCATTGAGCTCATTGGCAGTTAAGCAGGTACCATCAATTGCAATGCTATCTCCAATTGCAACGGCTGCCAATAAGGAGTGCCTAAATATTTTTAGCGCTGCACCATCTTGGTTTTTTTCAAAAAAAGCGATTTTAGTTTTCTCTACAAGTCCTGTAAACATCCTTAATGTCTTTAACTTTGGACTGCAAAGCTATAACACAAAATGGTATCAACATATTATTTAAATGAGGCATTAAAAGAAGCACAAAAAACTGATCCTAAGTCAGTTAGGCCCAATCCCTTGGTAGGAGCTGTTGTGGTGGATGCAAGTCAAACTATTGTGGGGAGGGG